>NZ_DS989882.1:30402-32921 GCF_000155555.1 Coleofasciculus chthonoplastes PCC 7420 | reverse complement strand
CTTTGTATTTGCAAGCCTTAGAATTGACAAAACGCCTACTGGGAGATGACCATTCCGATTTAGCAATCAGTCTCAACAATCTGGCTCTGCTCTACTCATCACAGGGAAGGTATTCAGAAGCTGAACCGTTGTATCTGCAAGCCTTGGAATTGATAAAAAGCCTGCTGGGAGATAACCATCCTCATGTCGCAACCAGTCTGAATAATCTGGCATATCTCTATTCATCACAGGGAAGGTATGAAAAAGCCGAACTTTTGTATCTGCAAGCTTTAGAGTTATATAAACGCCTGCTGGGTGATGACCATCCCGATGTCGCAAGAAGTCTGAACAATCTGGCAGGACTCTACGATTCACAAGGACGGTATAGTGAAGCCGAACCTTTGTTGAAGCAAGCTTTAGAGTTGAGAAAACGCCTGCTGGCTGATGACCATCCTGATGTCGCAGAAAGTCTGAACAATTTGGCAGGACTCTATTCATCACAGGGAAGGTATAGTGAAGCTGAACCTTTGTTTCTGCAAGCTTTAGCGTTGAATAAACGCCTATTGGGAGATGACCATCCCAATACAATCACTATCCGTGCAAATTTGCAAAGAATGCGCGAAGAATGGCATCAATAGGTGTAGGGTGCGTTAGGCGCATAGTTTTTATTGAATTTTATCCCTAACAAAACACCTGTGCGCTGTAACGCACCGTTTTATCGCTGTTGTTTTAGACGTTCCGGCGGAACGTCTCTACTATAGGATGTGTCCTAACCGCTATGGCGGTTGCTGTAATTGGTGCGTTACGCGGCGCTAACACACAATGGCGGCATGGCACACCTTATTTGGTGGATTAGAATTGTAGGGACGCACCGACGTGCATTGGTGTCAACTTAAGCTCAACCCCTCACCCCCAGCCCCTCTCCCGATACTGCTGGCGAATTGGAAAAACCTAACCCCCCAGCCCCCTTCCCTGCGAGGGAAGGGGGAGCATCAAAGCCCCTCCCCGCGTCGGGGAGGGGTTTGGGGAGGGGTCTGACCCCTCAGTTAATGACCAGCAGTATCCTCTCCCACGCCGGGGAGAGGGGAGCAAGAAAGGTCTTATATTCCAATTCCCCTTCTCCCTTGATGGGAGAAGGGGTTAGGGGATGAGGGTGAAATGTTGCTCCTGTCTCCCCGGCGTGGGTCTTTTTAGCACCCTGGACTGGCCGTCGTTTTATTTAATCGTAAAATCTATCCCACAATTTTAGCTGTGTCACACCACTACATATAGAGATTGAGGTGACGGGGTGACGGGGTGACGGGGTGACGAGATGACGAGGTGACGAGGTGACAAGCTAAAAAACCATCACTCCGTACTTACGTCCCATTCATCCGTACTTACGTCCCATTCATCGGTACTTACGTCCCATTCATCGGTACTTACGTCCCATTCATCCGTACTTACGTCCCATTCATCCGTACTTACGTCCCATCACTCCGTACTTACGTCCCATTCATCCGTACTTACGTCCCATTGCTCCGTACCAAAGCACCATGACACCGTACCAAAGCACCGTCCTATTGTATCAACGCACCCTGACACCGTAACCCTGAACCATCGATTAAAATAGACAAATCAAATTATTGTTGGGGAGAACAATTGCCAGATGAGTAGCTATATGCCCCGCTCAGATGCTGACTTCAATAATTGGCAAGGGAACTTTATTGCCACGTTAACTAATTATCTCACCGATTTAGGACTCACTGCCGAAGAAATTACACCGATTACCACGGCTCAAACAACCTGGACAACCGCTTACAATAACCATATTGCCGCCCAGTCTGCTGCCGAAAGTGCCCGCCAAGACAAAGATGATAGCGGTAAACAGTATAAGTCTTTATTGCGTCAATTGGTTAATCAACTTCAGGTTAATCCTCAAATGACCGATGCTATGCGCCAAGGTTTAGGCATCACTGTGTCTAAATCAACTGCCAGTAGCCTGGGTGAACCGACAACTCGTCCAATTCCTCGCGTAGAAGTGAAAGGACGCTATCAATTAGAAATTCATTTTGTTGACGAAACAACACCCACTCGTAAGGCTAAACCCAGTGGCGTAATGGGGAGCGAAATTTGGCTCAAAATTGGTGATCCGCCGCCGACTGATCCCAAAGATTTAACCTTTGTGGCGTTAGATACAGCAACCCCTTATGTGATGGAATTTAAGGGTGAAGATGTGGGGAAAACGGCTTATTTTATGTTGCGCTGGGTGAATAGAAAAGGAGAGTCGGGACCTTGGAGTCAAACGGTGAGTATGATGATTCCTGGGTGATGGGGTGCTCTTTGACATTTTCCCCCTCATCCCCTAACCCCCTAAGCTGTGTCTGTCTATTCTTTGACATTTTCCCCCTCATCCCCTAACCCCCTAAGCTGTGTCTGTCTATTCTTTGACATTTTCCCCCTCATCCCCTAACCCCCTAAGCTGTGTCTGTCTATTCTTTGACATTTTCCCCCTCATCCCCTAACCCCTTCTCCCACCGGGGGAGAAGGGGAACCGGATT
>NZ_DS989882.1:0-29611 GCF_000155555.1 Coleofasciculus chthonoplastes PCC 7420 | reverse complement strand
CGTGACCCAGCTAAAATTGTGCAATAGATTTACAACCGCTATGGCTATAATTGGTGCGTTACGCTGCGCTAACACACGATGGCGGCGTGGCACACCTTATTTGATGAATTAGAATTGGTTCGTAGTTAGGGAACTTCAGCCCTCTCCAGCTAAACGTTATAGCACTAAAGTGCTTACTACAAACCCACTACAAATAGTCACAGTAATCAAGCTTGCTGGGGGATGACCATCCGAAAACAATCACTATTCGTGAAAATTTGCAAGTCATGCGCGAACAATGGAATCAATAGCGTTTCTCCTTTGTATTAATTTATGGCTACCCTGAAGTACCCATACATTTAAATTATTGAAAGAATAGTAATGACTGATGAAAGAGTTGCTAAATCTCCTTCATAATAGTAATATAAACAAATCCTTTTAGCTGCTACCACAAGACCGAAAATTGTTGGTTAAGACTGGAGGGAGAAGGATAACAGGTACAGACACAATCCGTTGTGCTTACAGGGAAAAAGTGGGTTTAGCCAGGACAACAGCACAGCTAGGAACGTGTCGGCGTCGATCAGGATTGCACTCAATCTCTAAGTTAACCTGCTCCGTGGAGTTACTCTCCCCTACGGGAACAGCAAAGGGAAACGAGAAGGCTCTACCGATATTTCTTAATTCAACCGACAACATTAGCATTTTTTATCAGCCATATCTTGCTAGTGCAAGAAGGCAAGAATCAGAAAGGAAGAATGCTTATACAGTAAGCTGTTGCACCTTTTTTAACGGGATAGTTATTTCCGCCGAGCTGCACTTGAGAAAAGATTCGCTCTAGTTCAATACAACTTGACTCGGATCAAGTGTTTGTGCTAAAAAAGAAGTTTTTTTAGATCAATTCTCGATCCTGTCCACTTAGCTCATTACTCTTGTTGAGTTGAATTATGTCCTCAAGTCTAGCAACAACCATGGTAGAACGACCAACCTTTCTCGATTTAACTGAACTTGATCACCCTAACCTCCAGAGTTCAGAGCAAAATGCAGCCGGCTTAAGTGATCTGGTGGCAAATATTCCTGGGGCGATTTACCGCCGCGCCGGGGATTCTCAGTGGACAACCCGATTTATTACTCCCGCTATCCAAGATATTTGCGGTTATCCCGCCAGTGATTTTATTAAGAATCGAGAACGGTCTTTAATTAGTATTATTCATCCTGATGATAAACCAATTATTGAACAAGCGCTTGAAAAACAGCTAACCCATCAACAGCCTTATTGGTTGGAGTATCGGATTGTGCGATCCGATGGATCTGTGGTTTGGATTTGTGATAAAGGACAGGGCATTTTTGACGAAACGGGACAACTTCTCTGGTTAGATGGAATTATTCTTGATATTAGCCAGCGTCAACCTGAGAGTCACGTTAACCATACGATGCAACCGTCAGAAACTATTCAGGAATCTGACGCACTCTATCACTTGATGGTGGAAACGGCGTCAGAGGGAGTTTGGATGTTTGATGTGAACAGCCAAACCGTTTTTGCTAATTCTCGGATGGCGGAAATGTTGGGTTATCATGTCGAAGAAATGATCGGGCGATCGCTCTTTGATTTCATGGATGCAGAAAGTCGTCCTCTTTATTCAACTTATATCTTGCGTCGTCGCCACGGAATCCACGAGCGCCACCCGTTTAAGTTTCGCCGTAAAGATGGCTCGGAGTTATGGGCAATTGTGTCTGCTACGCCCATTTTAAACGCTCAGGGTGAGTTTGTTGGCGTGTTGAGGATGATTACTGATATTAGTGATACCCATGAGGAATCCGCCCAACGCCAACAGGCGGAAAATGCCTTGCGAGAAAGTGAGCGGCGATTCCGGGCTATTTTTGATGCAACGTTTCAATTTATTGGTTTGCTTAAACCCGATGGTACGGTGTTAGAAGCCAATCAAACCGCCTTAAATTTTGGCGGATTGCGGCGTGAAGACGTGGCGGGGCGTCCATTTTGGCAAACGAAATGGTGGAGTCATTCATCAGAAATTAAGAACCAATTAAAACATGCGATCGCGGCGGCGGCGATGGGTGAATTTGTGCGCTATGAAGTGGAGGTTGTTGGCGCGAATAATCAGGTGATCACGATTGATTTTTCTCTTAAACCTGTCACCGATGAAACCGGACAAGTTGTACTCTTGATTCCCGAAGGTCGTGATATTAGTGAACAGAAGCAAATCCGAGAAGCCTTGCGCCAGTCGGAAGGTCGATTAAAACTCAAAAATAAAAAACTCAAGCAAGTATTACGCCAACTGAAAAACGCTCAAGCTCAATTAGTGCAAAATGAAAAAATGATCAGTTTGGGTCAGATGATGGCGGGGATAGCCCATGAAATTAATAATCCGATCAGCTTTATCTATGGCAATGTTACCTATGCTCACGACTATACCCTAGAGCTGTTCAATTTGATCGACATCTATGGCAAACACTATCCAGAACCTGTACCCGAAATCCACGATCAGATTGAGAGGATGGATCTGAATTTCTTAAAAGCAGACTTTCCTAACCTGCTCAATTCCATGCAAGATGGAGCCGAACGTATCCGGGAAATTATTCTGTCTTTACGCAACTTCTCGCGTTTAGATGAAGCTGAACAGAAGTTGGTGAATATTCATGAAGGAATCGATAGCACTCTGCTTATTTTACAGCATCGATTAAAAAAGACCGTCTTTCCCAAAGAAATACAGATCATCAAAGACTATAGTCAACTTCCTCGGATTCAATGTTATCCCAGTCAGCTTAATCAGGTGTTTATGAATTTACTCAATAATGCCATTGACGCCTTGGAACAGAAGGAAAAACATTATCCTCACTTAGACTGTCATAAAAGGATTACGATTCAAACTAGCGTGATCACGCCTGATAATCAGGGTTTATCGACTCCAGATGAAGACATACTGAGTCCCGAAAACAAGGCAGAAATTAGAGGAAAGACAGTTGACGACACTGATCAAAATGCTGCTTCTGTGATTATTCGCATTGCTGACAATGGTATTGGTATTCCCAAAACCTTACAAAAAAACATACTCGACCCATTCTTTACCACTAAACCTGTGGGGGTTGGTACAGGTTTGGGGTTATCAATCGCCCATGCGATTATTGTCGAAAAACACGGCGGTAAACTTAGTTATCAGTCTGAACCAGGTCAAGGAACAGAATTTATCATCGAACTACCAATACACCCGCCTCTAAATTAAGATTGTAGAGACGTTGCATGCAACGTCTCTACAATCACGGCGTTTCCCGCAGCGCTTGCAGATAATCTATCGCGGCTTCCAGTTTGGAAGAATAGCTATAGGAAAACTCTTCAAACCAAAGCCCTTCATCAGAATGTGGCTTTAAATTATTTAACCAGTCTTGGGCTTGTTGCTTCAGAGCGTCCCGTTTGCGTTGTTCTCGCTGTTTTGCCTTGAGTTCTTCTTCTTGCCGTTGCTGCTGTCGTTTCCGTTGGGCTTCGCGCTCTTGCTCCTCAAACTCAGCCTTCAGTTCTGATAGCATACTATCTTCTACAGGCGATCGCGAAGATGGCGATGAGGAAATAGGTTGATAGGTTGACGAATTCGTTGCAGGCGACTTCAAGTCATCCTCATCCAACAGAGGTTTTTTCTCCGGGGGTTTTCCCTGGTCTTTTTCTTGATATTCGGCTTTTATTTGGTTTAATAAGTCATCAAGGGATTCTGCCATAAGACGAAACTCTCAGTTAGGAGAGATTTTTTTATCAACAGTTACAATTAAGGACATATCCTCAACGGTCATGTCCTCTATATCTTCTATTTTAATCCGCTTTGCCATACAGACTCTGACACCGAATCCCTTGATGTCTGCTCAGAGCGATCGCCTGAGGTAAGGATCGGATACTAAACCAAAACAGCATAATACTCACAGATGAGGTAAATGCACCCCCTGTGTTCTCAAACACACGCTCACTTGGTTATCTAATCGATTACAGCATTGAGCAACACGTCCGTTAAGGTCATGTCCTCCATATCCTCAATCGTTACCGTATCCACAATGTCAAATTTAGCACCCGCACCTTGCAGTTCATCATCCAGAATCTTGAGGAACTTCGTCGCTTGAGGATCACTGCCAATTTGGATAAAAGAAATGGCTAACTCTTCATCCTTATCAATTCGGCGTGACGCTTCGATAATCACCTTCATCACCGCTTTACGGTCATCGGGTTCCCCATCCGTAACCACCAATAGGGTTTCACCATTCAACTTCGTCTGACCGCTAGTTTTGCGCTGAAAATAGTTATTGAGGGCATCTTCCAAGACAGATGCCAAGTCTGTGCGTCCTGATGGCTCATTTTCCTGGAATACTTGCATGACTTTATTCGCTGTCACGCCATCATAGCGTTTGAAGCGACCCGAA
This sequence comes from Coleofasciculus chthonoplastes PCC 7420, assembly GCF_000155555.1. Classification (GTDB taxonomy): domain Bacteria; phylum Cyanobacteriota; class Cyanobacteriia; order Cyanobacteriales; family Coleofasciculaceae; genus Coleofasciculus; species Coleofasciculus chthonoplastes_A. Next base: position 25,216 of record NZ_DS989882.1, on the reverse strand, counting down.
AATAGGTAAATAGTGATACCATCGGGGTCAAATTCTTCGCATTTATTTGCTAAAGCCAGAGTAGACTCTTGCATAACATCCCAGCGGCTTTTCCCAGAATACTGGTCTCGAATCGACATACTGCCGCTTTTATCAATAATTAAGGTATAATCTCGTTTCTCTAGCATAAAAACGTTCCCAAATCTACTACAGTCCTTCTCAAGGGTATCAAACCCACCACTAGTGCAGCGGGCATAAAAATACTTGAGCAGCTTCGTAGATACGATGAAGCAGGGGGAGCAGAGGCAGCAGGGGAAGCGGGGGGAGATATTAGCTGTTCAGTTATTTCTGCCTTCTTGCACTAGGCGATCGCCAAGTTTACGGTGGCGACAGTTGGTGAGCAGGGCTGTAGGGGCGGGTTTTACGGAACACGTTTAACGTTTTGGTGCAAACCCCTGGCATTGTAGAGACGCGCCATGGCGCGTCTCTACAGCATTAGGATGCCAACTCAGATAAGGTTTCCTGAAGCGGCTGCCAACGGAAATAGCGATCGCCTCCCATTTCAATTGCCACTTTCACCCGCTTCTCCTGTTTAGGCAACGCGATGAAATATTCCAGTTCTTGGCGCGACAGACTACTGCCCTCAATCAGCCACAGAACCATCCCTTTCGACTTAGGCGGTAGCGTTTCCAGTTGATACGTCAGGATAGGCGGGATAAAGTAAACCTCACCCACAGCAGCGCTTTTACCGATGGTTTTCTTCCCCAAATGCGGCGGACGAACACCGTGAACACCCGTCAGATAAGCGGCTGGATCGCCCAATCCTTTCGCTGAGAGAGAAATCGTCGTATAACCCGCCGCCCGCAGTCGTCGCCGATAACGCCCTTCAAATCCTCCTTCTAAGGGAGCGTACAATGCCAATGTGCCGGACTGTTCTAAATCCCGAATGAACGTCTTTCCGGTGGTGATCAGTGCCATTTATTTCTCCGATTCCGCCTTAAGTTTTGTTAATTCTTATGAGCCAATTATATAGGGATAGAGGCTTCCTGGCACATCTAGCAAGAGGAGACGATTGAAATCGCTGCGACACAAATGTATGCGAAGCCTTCCCGAAGGGTAATCCGCCTGCGCGGACTGGGTTATAACAGGGGTAGCGTTCCCCGGATTTGGTATCAGTTGGTGTATTGAATAGCGATCGCAAGACGTAAAAACCATGCCCTAAGCGTAGTTAAAGGGTCAATTGGCGGGACAAACGCCAACCACTGTAGGGGCGGGTTTAGGAACTAGCGGTAGCTTATTATCAATAACTCCACCACAAAACCCGCCCTTATGCATAAGTAGGGATTGTTAACCAACCACTGTAGGGGCGGGTTTAGGAACTAGCGGTAGCTTATTATCAATAACTCCACCACAAAACCCGCCCTTATGCATAAGTAGGGATTGTTAGTATAAAGCCAGTTTTCCTAACAATTCCCGTCCATGGTTTCATTCAACTATCCCACTCCTCAAACCGATCCACTGGGTTCACCCAAAGAAACGTTACCAACGATGTATGATCTTCCGAGTGAATATCCAGAGGAACCGGGTTTGCCTGACGAATTCCATGATTGGCAAGCGCATTTATTGAGCTTGACATTTTGCCCTCCCCACTATCCCCTTTCACAGATCTTTTATGCCAGCGACTTGAACATTTACTATGATGTGCATCATCCTCTGTGGCATAAACGTCCGGATTGGTTTGGGGTTGTCGGCGTACCGCGACTGTATAATGATGTGGATATGCGCCTGTCTTACGTGGTTTGGCAGGAGGGCGTCAATCCGTTTGTTGTGGTGGAATTGCTCTCACCTGGAACCGAGAGGGAAGACTTAGGAGAACAGGTAATCCCATTGCCAGACTCTGAGCCAAGACAAGGTGAAGGAAATGGGCAAGAGAGTCAGCTTCCCACTGAAGATAAACCACCGGGAAAATGGCAGGTTTACGAGCAGATTTTACAGATTCCTTATTATGTCGTATTCAGTCGTTACACCAATCAGCTACGAGCGTTTAAACTAAATGAAGCCCATTATCAAGAGTTAGAGGTACAAGATGGGCGAGTATGGATGAGTGAGTTAGACTTGGGTTTGGGATTATGGCAGGGAGAGTTTCAAGGGATTAATCGCCTCTGGTTGCGTTGGTATGATGCTCAAGGAAACTGGATTCTGACGGAAGCGGAACGGGAAAGACAACGAGCGGAACAAGAGAGACACCGAGCCGAACAAGAGAGACAACGAGCCGAACAAGAAAGACACCGAGCTGAACAAGAGAGACAACGAGCCGAAGCTACACAAGCTCGGTTAGATGCTTTGATGGAGCGACTGCGAGAATCAGGCATTGATCCCGATACCTTTTTCCAGGATCAGGGTTAAAATCAGTCGAGTCACTACAGTTAGCGATCGCAAGACGTAAAAACCATGCCCTAAGCGTAGTTGAAGGGTAAATTGTCGGGACGGAAGCCAGCCACTGTAGGGGCGGGTTTAGGAACTAGCGGTAGCTTGTTACCAATAACTCAACCACAAAACCCGCCCTTATTCATAAGTAGGGATTGTTAACCAACCACTGTAGGGGCGGGTTTAGGAACTAGCGGTAGCTTATTACCAATAACTCCACCACAAAACCCGCCCTTATGCATAAGTAGGGATTGTTAACCAACCACTGTAGGGGCGGGTTTAGGAACTAGCGGTAGCTTGTTACCAATAACTCAACCACAAAACCCGCCCTTATGCATAAGTAGGGATTGTTAACCAACCACTGTAGGGGCGGGTTTAGGAACTAGCGGTAGCTTGTTACCAATAACTCCACCACAAAACCCGCCCTTATGCATAAGTAGGGCTTGTTAGTATAAAGCCAGTTTTCCTAACAATTCCCGTCCATGGTTTCATTCAACTATCCCACTCCTCAAACCGATCCACTGGGTTCACCCAAAGAAACGTTACCAACGATGTATGATCTTCCGAGTGAATATCCAGAGGAACCGGGTTTGCCTGACGAATTCCATGATTGGCAAGCGCATTTATTGAGCTTGACATTTTGCCCTCCCCACTATCCCCTTTCACAGATCTTTTATGCCAGCGACTTGAACATTTACTATGATGTGCATCATCCTCTGTGGCATAAACGTCCGGATTGGTTTGGGGTTGTCGGCGTACCGCGACTGTATAATGATGTGGATATGCGCCTGTCTTACGTGGTTTGGCAGGAGGGCGTCAATCCGTTTGTTGTGGTGGAATTGCTCTCACCTGGAACCGAGAGGGAAGACTTAGGAGAACAGGTAATCCCATTGCCAGACTCTGAGCCAAGACAAGGTGAAGGAAATGGGCAAGAGAGTCAGCTTCCCACTGAAGATAAACCACCGGGAAAATGGCAGGTTTACGAGCAGATTTTACAGATTCCTTACTATGTCGTATTCAGTCGTTACACCAATCAACTACGGGCGTTTAAACTGAATGGAACCCATTATCAAGAGGTAGAGGTACAAGATGGGCGAGTATGGATGAGTGAATTAGGCTTAGGTTTGGGATTATGGCAGGGAGAGTTTCAAGGGATTAATCGCCTCTGGTTACGGTGGTATGATGCTCAAGGAAACTGGATTCTGACGGAAGCGGAACAGGAAAGACAACGAGCCGAACAAGAGAGACAACGAGCCGAACAAGAAAGACACCGAGCTGAACAAGAGAGACAACGAGCCGAAGCTGCACAAGCTCGGTTAGATGCTTTGATGGAGCGACTGCGAGAATCAGGCATTGATCCCGATACCTTTTTCCCGGATCAGGGTTAAAATCAGTCGAGTCACTACAGTTAGCGATCGCCACTGTAGGGGCGGGTTTAGGAACTAGCGCTAGCTGATTGTCAATAACTAAACAACAAAACCCGCCCTTGTGCATAAGTAGCGATTGTTAAGATAGAGCCAGTTTTCCTAACAATTTCCGTCCATGGTTTCGTTCAACTATCCTGTTCCTCAAACTGATCCACCTTGTTCACCGAGGGAAACGCTACCGACGATGTATGATCTTCCGAGTGAAGATCCAGAGGAACCCGGTTTGCCTGACGAATTCCATGATTGGCAAGCGCAATTATTGAGCTTGACATTTTGCCCTCCCCACTATCCCCTTTCACAGATCTTTTATGCCAGCGACTTAAACCTTTACTATGATGTGCGTCATCCTCTGTGGTACAAGCGCCCAGATTGGTTTGGGGTTGTCGGTGTACCGCGACTGTATGATGATGTGGATATGCGCCTATCTTATGTGGTTTGGCAGGAGGGCGTCAATCCGTTTGTGGTTGTGGAATTGCTCTCACCTGGAACTGAGAGGGAAGACTTAGGAGAACAGGTAATCGCGCCAGAACCTGAACAAGGTCGAGGAAATGGGCAAGAGAGTCAGCGATCAACTGAAGATAAACCGCCGCGAAAATGGCAGGTTTATGAGCAGATTTTACATATCCCTTACTATGTCGTATTTAGTCGTTACACCAATCAACTACGGGCGTTTAAATTGAATGGAGCGCATTATCAAGAGTTAGAGGTACAAGATGGGCGAGTATGGATGAGTGAATTAGGCTTAGGTTTGGGATTATGGCAGGGAGAGTTTCAAGGGATTAATCGCCTCTGGTTGCGTTGGTATGATGCTCAAGGAAATTGGATTCTGACGGAAGCCGAACAAGAGAGACAACGAGCTGAACAAGAGAGACAACGAGCTGAACAAGAAAGACAACGAGCCGAACAAGAAAGACAACGAGCCGAACAAGAGAGAATCCAAAAAGCCCAAGCTTTACAGCAAGCTCAACAGGACAGACAACGAGCCAAAGCTACACAAGCTCAGTTAGATGCTTTGATTGAGCGACTACGAGAATCGGGAATTGACCCCGATACCTTTTTCCAGGATCAGAGCTGATGAAAAAGACAATTATACAACTTTTACCGATAAAAATTTAATCATTCTGCAAAGGTTAGTTGCTTGGTTGCTAATGTCATCGCGATCGCCTACTCGAAATCATGATCATACACTTAAGCCTGAAAACCTTTCCAGCGCTGAAAACGTTACCTGTCAAACCCTGACGAATGACAAATGACCCTCACTGATCCTCAATCCATGACAACCCCGCACCCGGATAATAATGGGCTAAAATTTGTTTGTAATCATACCCCTGCATCGCCAACTTGTATGCTCCCCGTTGGCTCATTCCTTGACCGCCAAAAACATTACTGACAATATCATCTGAAGCGGCGTACAGCGATTCCACCACGCCCCCTTTATAACTGAGAAACATTCCCTGGGTTTGCTGAACCGCTTGAGTGGTGGTATTCCACTCCGACTCAATTCCCTTATACACTTGCCAACGCTGAGTATTACCCAAATCATATAACTGATTAGCCGGTCGAATATAATGCACGATCGCATAAGAACGAGCCGCGATCGCTTGGGCTTTCAGAGCAGCGGGGGGCCAACTGGGATAGATTTCGGAACCGACGACACTGGCTAGATAGGTCTCAAGCTCAATATAGTTAACGGCAAGTAGACTATCCCCTTGTGATATTAAAAGTAAATCCCCTCGATACCAGCGACCATTGACAAAAACAAACCCGCCACCTGTGGGTTTAAGCCAAACGCCCCCTGGGGTTTTCCATTCACCGATGCGAAGATAAGAACCATTGGGTTGAGCATTAACGCCTTCGTTCGCCTCAAGTTTTCCTAATGTCTTGCCATTCCCATCCACCACCAATCCAGTGGTAGATGTGCCAACGTCGAGGGAACTTACCCCAGTTGCGATCGCAACTCGCATTTCTAGGCTGGCTGCATTAGCTGGAGGAGTTTCAGATTTGGCAGAGTTTTCCGAAGCGGCGGGAGGGGATTGCGGGGGTGGGCTTTGGGCTTGAGTCTGGGCGTTAGGTTTGGGCGGTAGGGGGGTGGGGGGTTTGGGAACCGAGGTTTGAGTGGTTTTGTTCGCTGTCGGTGATTGAGCCGCCGAGGTTTGAGTTTTGGCGGTATCTTGAGTCGTAGAGGATTGAGATGGGGTTGCCTTGGGAACAGGAGTTGAGGGACGTTGCCAGGAGAGACTTTGGGCAATCAGACGATGACGCCATTCTACTTCAGCCGGGGACGGATTTGGCGGTGGTGGGACTTCCGATCGGGGTGATGGCTCCGAAGACGGTTGGGGAGAGGGTGCGATCGGTTTAGAACCGGAATAAAAGGATTGAGCTAGCATCAAGGGCAATACGAGGGATGCTGAAACCACAACCATTGACCATAGTCTAGAACCCTTTAAAATCGGGTGGTTGTTAGGCAGGCGAATCATCAATACTTGCTCCTGAGCGGGTTGGGAGAGGACGATAACGACAGATTAGCAATCAAGCACCGCCTCTTAGTTTAATCTGCGATCGCCTGTTTGGATATGGCACTCTCTGGCTGAATCAAGAATGGTAACACTGATTTCTCTGATTGGATAGGAACGGTAGAGGTGGGGGGTGGGAGGCGGGTAGCACTGATTACACAGAGGCGTTAGTTCTGAATGGGGAGAAGATGATTCGATTGTTGGGGAGATTATTTACTTCTCTGTGTCAATCTGTGTCTCTCACGATTCAGCATTGGGAAAACTGCCATCCCGTCTGTAAAATCTGTGTTTTTGTCAATACTTAGTAATGATTTTTATCGAAAATTTAAGAAAATACTTATGTCCAAGGAGACATTAGGAGTGAGACGAAAACCAGACATTATACAAAGTGTTACGAAGATTCAAGGGGTTTAGCTGTGTTAGGATTAGTTTTGCCTACGATAAACCCACCGTAGATAATATACCTGAAAATCGCACACTCATCTCACAATTGCTGTCTGCTGCATGGTTAGCGCGAGAGCAGGTTTAAGTTTTACTAACTCGCCTCAGCTAAAGAACGAACAGTGAGGATTTCATTATTTTTCAAGGCTTGAACTGCTCCCATCGGCACAGCAATTACATTAATCGATTCACCCACAGCATTGAAAACTTCCAAAATATAGCCATCTTCGCCACCGCTAGGGTGAGGCACATAATCAATCAGAGTGAGAACATCGCCTTTTTGCAGGTGATGTTCTGGTAGGTTGCGAGATAGGACAACGCGCTGGTAAAGTTCAAGCATTTCTAGTGTCACTCCTTGTTGGGAATTAAAGTAATAAACTGGAATTGGTTATCAATTTTACGGTTCAGCCAGACTGTGATTACTTCCAAGTTTGTGTTATTGACACCCATGAGTTGACCTTTGACACGGTAGAACGTCCCATATTCATTGCTTCTATCTTCTACCGCTTCCACTGTATCGGCAAGGTAACGAATGGCGGATTTTAATTGGTCGGGATTATCCCGTGTAAATCCCGCCTGTGCCAAAAAGTTTGATTTATCGTCTTGTTCTCTCTTGACCAGGAGATAGCGAGTTAATTTAGTATCAGGAATGATGGCATCATCAGGGATTTTCCTGTTTTGCCGACTCTTTGTTGTGCCAGTTCGGAGAGAGTTGTCATTCTTCGGTTGTGCCACCTCCTCTTTTGCTGAGGGAGCAGGAGGAGAGCGATCGCACTCCCTCCCCATATCCGTAAAACCCCCTATCCGAAAGCGTTTCAATTTTTGAGTAAAGTCGCGATCGCTGTACAGATGGATTACATCGGATTCGATATCTAGATCTTTTTGTTTAGACTTATCCAAAGCAGATCATGAGTTACTGTTCAACAACTTCAGGTTGTGTTGTCTCATCTTGGGCTAGATATCTAGCTCTGTCTTTTAATATTCCTGCAACCCCATAAATTTCATTCAAGCTTGAGAGGACTTTCTTGGCTTCTTTCCCTTCAGAATCAATAATGGCAATAGATTTTTTTGTAGGAAAAAGCCGCAGTCGGCAAATAGTTTTTGTTGCCTTGCCATCTAGATTAACACCAAAATAGCTTTTGGTGTCTTTGTACTCAATACGTCCAATATCTACAACTTCACGTAGAATCGCTTTGACGATATGAAAAGCTTCCAACTCTTCTTCTGTGGTCACTATTCCTTCGTCTGAAGAGGATTCAGATTCAACCTCTTGCCCTTCAGTTGATGGTGTAGAGGTTTCTGGTGTGTTAATAGCAGCCGCTAGCCTTTCTGTAATGCGCTCGTTAATAAATTCTTTTAGTGACCGTCTGGTTATATCTGTGAACCTTTCCATAACCGATGCAGCCAGCCTCCCAGAATAGACTTGACTGGCAAAAAACTTAACGAATTCAGGAGATGGGTCAGCCAGTTGCTCTGTCATGATACGCTTAATTTCTTTAGTATAGAGAAGATTCCTGGCAACATCTTCCAATTCACCCGAATTAAAGCTTGATTTGGAAAAACGCTTGAGTTCATTAATATTGGATTCGTGGAAGTCCAACATGTTGAACTCAAAAAATGATTTTTCATCCATGATGTTGGGTTTCTCTGTATCGGTGTAAAACCGATAGATAATCCCATTGGTCAAAACGCTAAACTTTGCCTCTGTTGTATGAAAGTATCTGTGCAACTGTGAGTTATGCTTAGGGTTCTCTAGACTCCCTCCACACCATTTACATTCAATCAAGATGATGGGCTTTTCATCCATGATGATTGCATAATCTACCTTTTCCCCTTTTAGTCCAGGTACGTCAGCCGTGAATTCAGGGCAAACCTCCATTGGGTTAAAAACGTTATACCCTAAAGCATTAATGAAAGGCATAACGAAAGCGCTTTTGGTAGCTTCTTCTGTCTGAATTTGCTCTCTTAGCTTTAAGATTTGCTGAGAGATAGATTTAATTTGGTCGATAAAGTCCATACCGCCGTAGTGTGGTGAGGTTCTTTACCCAGTATGGCTTAACTCACTAAAATCGGCAATCTTTGGTAACAATAATGAAGGCGTTGAGCCGAGCATATTCCCAAACATCCCGGTCTGAAGATGTTCCTAAGCCTAATGTATCAACATGCACTGAGTTGGGATACAAATCGGTTAGTCGAGTCACTAGGCGAGGGGAAAGGTTTTGATCAAACAGGAGGAGTTTCACGGTTGAACGGTAACGGTAAGACGTTCGCGTTGAGCGGCAAACCAAAGACAAGCGAGGATGTCTGTTTTAGTCAGATAGGGAAAGTCTTCTAGAATTTCCTCTTGGCTCATGTCGGATGCGAGGTATTCTAAAATATCATAGACCGTGATTCGCATCCCTCTAATGCAGGGCTTACCGCCACGCTTTCCGGGTTCTAAGGTGATGATTTCTTGGTAATTCATCAGTTATCTTGAGTATCCACAACTAACTTTAGCTTGCCAAGGTCGCGATCGCGAAGCCTGTGCGAAGCACGTATCGCACTCCCTCCCCATATCCGTAAAACCCCCTATCCGACAGCCGTTCAGGTCTAGGTAATCGGATAGCGATTTCCTGTTCATCGGTTAAGGACAACCTGCGATCGCGTAGTTTGTAGTCAGCGCTGTCGGGAGCTTCTGACACGCTTGGTGTCTACTACTTAGAATGAATGGCACGCTCCTTAAACAGAATATCGCCTAAAGCTCAAGTAAGAATCGATGAGTAGCTCTTTGAACCCGTTTTAACGGGTTTAAGCTTTTAGCCCCAACTTTAGTTGAGGGCTAATTACCTAGGATAGATGACAATAGCTGACATTGAGTCTCGCTTGCGGTTTAATTGTCAGAGTGAACGCTGTAAACATTAATACAGTTGTCGCTCCACCCATGCTGAACGTGTAAATAATCAGTTTAGCCCTTGGAAGTCAGCAGGAGGAGAGGTCAAACCCAGAGGGGAAAGGGAAACTATGAATAGCAATCCATCCAATCCTTCGGCGAATGGTGGTAAAACCATAAATATTGCTGATATCTTGGCACTTCCGGAACGTCAACGGCAGATTGTTCTGTTTATCCGTCGCGAGGAAGGGCATACCCTACCCGAAATCGCCGATCACATCAACGAAAATGAACAGGCGATCGCTATAGAACTCGATGAGTTAGTTCAAGAGGGTTTTGTCCGAGAAATGGAAGTGGAAGGCATTCCCCGTTACTATCGCAGTGAAATGAGACGACAAGGTAGCCCGTTTTCCGAGATGATTCAGCAAGCGCTGACTCCCGGAAAACCCCTGTCCATGATTGTGAATCCCTCTGGGGATGCGCCCATTACACCGGGTTCGACGTTTGAGTTATGCGTCACCATTACCAATGAGGGAAATCAAAGTGCCTTAATCGAGATTTATATCGATGAAACCTCCCAATTCCTGCACCAGTGGTGTATTTCTCCCTATGAACGTCTGGCGTTAGGGCAAGGGCAAAGTAGTGAGGTGGTGTTCCAGATTCCGATACCACTGGATGCGACACCGGGTACCTATAATTATCTGCTGATGGTTGATGCCCAGCAGCATTACCCGGAAGACACGCCAATCCAGCATCAAGCACGGCTGCAAGTCTTGCCTTTTGTCCAAGAAGCCATCCGGGTTAATGATCCCACCTTCTCTCTACTCCCGATCACAAGTTCGGCTGTTCCGGCTGTGGTGCAACCGGGAGAACCTTTAGAGGTTCAGGTTCTAGTTCACAACCGATCGGATCGTGTGGATCAATTTCGCTTAACCTGTCCGGATTTAGCCCCAATTTGGTATAGGGTGATTTATCCCGAAGGCTATACCGACACCGGAGTGGTGCGGGTGATGGATGGCTTAGAGTTGAATCCGGGTGAAAAGGGTCTAATCCAGCTCATTATCACCCCACCTGTAGATACCTGGGCGACAATCTATTCCCCCACGGTGCGTCTTTATTCCCTGAATAATCCCGACTTGGTGTTACTGGATGCGATTTACCTCCAGGTAATGCCGATTTACCTGTTAACTGTCGAGTTAGTCACCCTAGTCGGTAAAGTCAGCCATCAGTCCGGTGTTTTCGAGTTACAACTGTATAACGGCGGTAATATTACCCGCGACATTGCCCTCATCGCCAAAAGTGCCGATGGTGATGATCTTTGCACCTATACCCTGATACCCACCCAAGTTCGCCTCGCCCCCGGTGGGTATGCGATCGCGAATTTAGAGGTGCAACCCAGCCAGAAATGGTGGCGTAGACCCTTCTATGGACGAGTTTTAAACTTTGTTATTGAAATTGAAGACCTACAACAGTTTCCCTTACTTAACAATCGCTTCCAAGGTACTTTAATTTGGGAAGGGCGTCCGTGGTGGCAATTTTTATTAGTTATTTTAGGTATAGTCGGACTGATTGGGGCATTAATATTCCTGCTGTGGTTTCTCTTTTTTAGACCCAAACCCCGCCCGGAAATAGTCGAATTTGCGCCAGCAGGCAAAAATTACTCGGCGGCTGATCAGGAAAATGTTCGCCTGAATTGGGAAATTACCAACCCCAAACGCATCCAAACTATAAAAATACAAGGCGTATCGCCAGATGGGGTAGTTACCAGTGGTCCAATTGCCTACAATTTTAGCCAGGGGATTCCCAACGAGTTAGAGCGTTTCTGCACAGCCGATGAGATTCTCAATTGCCAGAACGTGCCAACTGATGCTCGCGAACCGGGGGATTATGTGTTTGAACTGACTGTAATTCCCCAAGGCAAAAAGAGGGGAGAATTAGAGGAACTCCAAACGAATACAGTCAAAATTACACCGTTCCCAATTCCTGAGATTGAAGAATTTGCCTCAACTCAACCCGTCTATCAAGAAGTCATTCAGCCCAACCCGGAAGCAGCAGACCAAGAAGCTAGTCCAACGGCTAATCAGAATAACTCACCTGAAGCGCAACCGCAACCGGAAAACCTAGGTATTTTACTGAATTGGACAATTAGTCATCCCGAACAAATCAGACTCTTAAAACTGGTAGGTCGCAATCCTGAAGGAATTGTCACCTTTCCCATGCAATCCATTGATTTTAGCCAAGGGATTCCTCAACCCTTACAAGAGTCCTGTGAAATACAAAATGAGGCATTAGTTTGTATGAATCTTGCCACAGGTGTTCGTCAACCTGGAACCTATATTTTTGAATTAACCGTGGTTCCCCAACAAGGAGAACCCGAAGAATTACCCACTCAAAAAACTGATCCGATTAAAATTGAAGCCCAACCTGTTCCCTTTGATATTGTTGAGTTTACCGTTAACGGGATAGAAACCCTAACTCGCCCTAAATTTGTGGTGCAAATTTCTGAAGATGAATCAATACCTGTACCCTTATCCTGGAAAGTTGAGGGGGGTAGAGAGTTGAAAGTTGAACTTCTGCCTGCACCCGGTACTGTACCACGGGAAGGAACAGTACCTTATCCCCTGAGTCCAGAACCAAGCACGGAAACGATTACATTACAAGTTACCAATGAAGCCGGAGAACAAAAAAGCCGTTCAGTCACCATTGAAACCATCCAACCGCCGCCTCCAGAACCTGTGGAAATGACTCCCTTATCTCCGCCAGGAGACACAGCGAATGGATTACCCACGTTTGATCCTCCACCTCCACCCGGAGACGCTTCGGCTTCGCAAATGCAGACACCCCCCTCACCGTCACCGTCACCCTCACCCTCACCGAGGACTACACCATCGGGAACAGAACCAACACCGCTACCCCTACCACCTGGCGGTTCACCTCCTCTTCCTCCAGGTGCAGATTCTCCACCTCCCGCCGAACTTCCGCCCAAGTTTAGGTAAGACGAATTGGGTTTATTCTTCTCTTGGCACTCTTAATCGTAACTCCTCAATTAGAATCGGTATCTCATTTTGAACAACATCCCAAACGATATTGAGGTTAACATCATCATATTCATGAACTAACCGATTTCGCATTCCGTTAATTTCTTGCCATGGAATAGTGGACAGGGTTTGGCGTGTCGTTTCTGAAATTCGTCTGGCTGCTTCAGCAATTACTAACAATCGCCTGATGACTGCATCTTGAAGCTGTATGGTTTCGAGGAACTCATCTTTTGATCATTGAGCGATGTAGTCTATAATGAGTTCTGCGGATTGTAGCATGTCAAGTAAAAATTGCAGATCTCGTTTCATAAATTACCTGAGCCGACGAAAGAATTTCTTGACGACGTAAATAGTTACGACTTGATGTAATCCCCTGACGAGTAATTAAATCAACGTCTCGATTAAAAATCGTCTTTAACTCCGCTTCCATTTGCTCCAAACTGAAGAACGTAGGATGAGCCTCTGGATGAAATTGCACCATCACGTCAATATCACTATCGGGGCGAAAGTCGTCCCGCAAGACAGAACCGAATAAAGAAAATTCTGTAACTTGCCAGCGATCGCAAAATGCTTTAATCTGCTCCATTGGCAGCTCAATATTTTTAACGTTCATAACTTTATCTTAATCCTGTAGTTCTCGTAGGTTGGGTAGAGCGATGGCGAAACCCAACAGGCTAACTGAGAGTTGGGTTTCGTTCCTCAACCCAACCTACGAAGGTGACATGCTCCCGTTGTAATTTACTCAAAACTCTACCTTACCTTGTTAAGAGTTTCCTAACGAAGGGCTGAAGGGCTAAGTAAAAATGTTAGTCTTCTACCTTAGCATAGAAATCTTGATTAGCTCGCCCAAAAGCTTCTCTTTCCCTGAGTGTTTCAGCATAAGCTTTGAGGATTTTATGATTATCCAGCATTCCTAATTGAAGTGCCCACATCAGAACGCCTCCAGTCAAAATATCCGCTGTCGTGAATTGATTTTCGACCAGAAAATCTTGACCCTCAAGCGCGGCTGTTAACGGTTCAGAGACTTGGGTAAACCATGCTAAAGTGTCATCCATTGAGAGTTCTGAACGTTTTTTCAGTGGCGATATCCTTTCCGGCAAATCCGGTAGCACCTGAAATATATAATGCTCCACAGGTGGCTCTAATGTCACCATCGCATAAAAAAGCCACTGATAATAATACGCTCGTGCTGATGTTCCTGGAGCTGGAATTAATCCTTTGTCTGAGTATTTGTCAGTCAGATAAGCACAAATCGCCGCCGACTCAAAAATGGTTATATCTTCATCCACTAGAACTGGAACTTTGCCGTGGGGATGTAACTTTTGATACTCTTGTTTGTCCGTTTGAGTGATATCTACTCGCATTAACTCGTAGGGAATACCCATTTCTTCTAAACACCACCGAGGACGCATGGCGCGTGTTTTCGGAAAGTAATAGAGTTTCATCAGACCCCCTTAATTTTTAATCCCTACAGAGCGATCGCATACCCTATCATAAATCCGGATATGAGCGCTGGGGATCGAAAACATCCTTAAGTTCGCTTGTTTGTCCACGACTTCAGACGTATCCTGAACCCTGGAGTCATTGCAACTTAGAGGAAACAGTATGTTAGATAAACCCGAATCTCCGATTGAAGCCATTGACGCCAGAGAAATCCTGGACTCGCGGGGACGTCCCACCGTGGAAGCCGAAGTTCGCCTCGCCAGTGGTGCCCTGGGCTTGGCACAAGTTCCTAGTGGTGCCTCTACCGGCTCCTTTGAAGCCCACGAACTGCGAGATGGTGATTCTCATCGCTATAACGGGAAAGGCGTCCTCAAGGCAGTCCGTAACATCAAAGAGAAAATCACCCCCGAACTCCTGGACATGGACGCCCTAGACCAAGCAACCGTTGACCAGACGATGATTTATCGGGATGGAACCCAAAATAAAAATGAACTGGGTGCCAATGCTATCCTGGCAGTGTCTCTCGCCAATGCCAAAGCCGCCGCGAATGAATTGCAACTTCCCCTCTATCGCTATCTAGGTGGACCCCTTGCCAATCTTCTCCCGGTTCCGTTAATGAATGTGATTAACGGTGGTGCCCATGCGGATAATAATGTAGACTTTCAGGAGTTTATGATTGTCCCCGTGGGTGCTGATACCTTTCAAGACGCACTGCGTTGGGGGGCTGAAGTATTCGCCGCCCTGTCTCAAGTCTTGAAAGAGAAAAAGCTGCTATCCGGTGTAGGTGATGAAGGAGGCTATGCGCCAAACTTAGAGTCCAATAAAGCCGCATTAGAATTTCTAATTGCCGCGATTGAAAAAGCTGGGTATAAACCAGGGGAACAGGTGGCGTTAGCCATGGATGTCGCCGCCAGCGAATTTTACAAAGACGGGCAGTATCTCTATGAAGGCTCATCTCATTCCCCTAGTGAACTCGTTGATTATTTGGATCAATTAGTCAGTCAATATCCGATTGTTTCCATTGAAGATGGCTTACATGAAGACGATTGGGATAATTGGAAATTGCTGACGGAAAAACTTGGATCTCGCATCCAATTAGTTGGCGATGATTTATTTGTCACCAACCCCACTCGCTTGCAAAAAGGGATTGATTTAGCCGCTGGGAATTCGATCCTAATTAAGCTCAATCAAATCGGGTCATTAACCGAAACCTTAGAAACCATTGAACTCGCCACCCGCAGTGGATTCCGTTCGGTTATCTCTCACCGTTCTGGCGAAACCGAAGATACCACGATCGCGGATTTAGCCGTCGCCACTCGTGCGGGTCAAATCAAAACGGGTTCCCTCTGTCGCAGTGAACGAGTTGCCAAATACAACCGCCTACTCCGGATAGAAGACGAACTCGGCGATCGCGCCATCTATGCCGGTAAAATTGGGATGGGACCCAAAATTGCCAAATAATCAAACTTTCCGATAGCCCAATTCAATTGCTGTAGGGGCGCACCGACGTGCGCCCTTTATTCAATTATGCCGTTGACCCCAACGTTTTCAAGAGGTGTAGTTTATTTGAAAAGAGTTTCGACCTGAGTATCGGTGGGTTAGGTTGGATTGTTCATTAAAGGGTTATCACCTAAATTTAATTCTCGCCTAACCCACCCTACGATTTTAAATAGGTCTCTTTCTTTGATAGAATCTTTCCGTACCTAAAGTTGAGCATTTTCAGCGTTCATGTTTACCCCAACCGTTATTAATCGAATCGCTACCCCATTCGCTATCAGCGGATTCATCTTATCCATTCTTACCCATACCGCCACCGCCGCCACGATGCTAGACAATAATGACAGCGTTAGGGGGTTTATCCAAACCAACTCTCCCACCTTCCGCTATCGTAACGACTTAATCCCTAATGCGCCCCTGGAAACTGCTGGGGGTGAAGAATATCGGTTTAATGCCCAACAAGGGGATACCGTTCGCATCAATGTTAAACCAGAAGAGGGCAGCACTCTTTCACCTATTTTAGTTCTGAGTTCTTCACAAACCGGGAACCAAGTCGTCTACAATGACAAAACCAATCTGTTAGTTTATCAAGTCCCCATCAGTGGCGAATATAAACTCCTCGTCTTAGGTGACAATAATACCAGAGGCAGATATACGGTTTCCCTTTCCGGAATTACACCTGGAGTTATCGTTAATAATCCCTCAAATCAACCCTCCGCTTCAAATCAAACCCCAGATAAACGAAAACAATTATTACGAGATGACTTTGGATTGAGAGTCTTGGAAAACTGTCCAGCGGCGACGGGTTCGTTAGTGGTTGTGTCGTTTCCGGAATCGGATCAAACCTATACCTATTGTGCCAATCCTAACCGTTTTCTAGAAGCGGGACAATATACCTACGACATGAGTACGGAAACCTTAAAGCCGGGACACCCGGGAACTCAAACCGCCGCCAATCAAACAACCGATCCTCGCCAAGAAAAATTGGAAGACGAGTATGGATTAAATGTACTCGATACCTGTCCTCCAGCAACCAGTTCTTTAGTCGTTATCTCCTATCCCGAAGGTGGACAAAGCTATCGCTATTGTGCCGATCCTAACCGAGTTTTTCCGGCGGGTGAATATACTTACAACGCCAGTACTCAGAGTTTAGAACCTGTTAAAAAACCAGAAGCTTGTACCGTACAAGTCGGGGGTGTTTGTATTGTTCGCTAACGGATAGCACAAGCTGTCCTTGTTTCTAGACGTGCCATGGCGCGTCTCTACATGACTCCCCCAGATTCCCTATTCCCGGTTTCCTAAGATTTCATTAGAATCACCAATAGGCTGTACGGAACCTGCGATCGGTTCTTTTTTGAGTTCCTCTAAATCTATCGTTCTTAATAAATAACGCCAAGCTAGAGGAAAGTCATAGATTTGGACTAAATCGGCTGAGATATCGTACCAAAGACGATTATCTTGATAAAACTTCATCTGATCCATTACCAACGCTGTTGCTGTCTGAGGTTCTAAACGCTGAGGATCAAGGCGTTCAATTGAGCCGTTATGCCAAATGCTTTGAGATAAATCCGTCGGATCATTGGATGTACAATATAGGGTGAACTGCCAACGATATTGTTTATTCAATTCTAGGGGAATGGCAGTAATCGGCAAGCTAATTTTGACAAAACCTGGTGTTTCTGGAAGCTGGAAACTAACCTGATAGTTTCGAGTCTCATTCTGTGAATCTTTGATAACGAATGATCCTCGATTAATTGTGTTACTCGGATAGGGAATATAAAACCAAAATGTGGGGTAAGCTTTTAAGGTAAAGCCAGAAAACTTGTAGTCAGAGTTGGTAATGGGTAATAACGGTGTAAATGGTTGTTCAGTCTGTTCACAAGGTCCACGAGTTCCGGCAGGTTTGCGATCATCATTCGGTCTATCCCGAACGGGTGGATCTTGTTTAAGACTTGCTAATTTTTGAATCGGATGTGCTTGAACAAATGGTCGATGAATTGTCAATTCAAGAACGGTTATAGCCAGGATTAAAGCAAGTTTGCGTGCAATCATAGGTTTAAGGGGTTTCATCGGATCGCGAAGTTCTAAATACCTGGTAAGCCCCAAGACTTACACTTGTGGCAACTACAGCTAGCATTACTGGAACCATGGGTAATATACTCCCAGTTTGAATGAAAATAAACCAGCCAATACCATTAATCGTTATCATAGAGACTCCCACTGCTAATCCCAGGCGTAACAGGGACTCTCGATAGTGCCATGCGATCGCACCTCCAATAACTGACCCAATCCCAACACAGACGAGATCCCCCCATAAAGGGAAAAACGCCAGCAAGGGGCGTTCTCCCACAGCCGCACTAATAATCTGACTGACCATCTGACTATGCAGGAATAGCCCCCGCATTTCATGATTACCCGGCGTTTGGAATTCATCTTTAATTGTGGGATCAGTTATGCCAATTAAAATAATTTTATCCTGCAAAAAATCAGAATTCACGCGATTTGCCCAAATATCACTCAAGGTTACTCGTTCTACCATCGTTTTGGCAAATTCTGGAGAACGGTAATTGAGTAAGACTTGAAACCCTTCCAATCCGACACCACGCTGGTAAAATCCGGGGTTTGCATTTAAATTTGTTAATGTAACTGAACCCAATTGCCAGCGATCTTCTGAAATAAATTCAGGTGAGATTCCCTCGGCTTGCAGATAGTGTAGGGCTAATTGAAAACTCAGGGAATAGAAGGTGGAACAAGAGGATACGGCTGGCGGTTTCATGGCGATGAGATGACGCCGAACAATCCCATCTGGATCAACAACAATATCAGCAAATCCTAAGCGTTCCTTGGGAAGTCCAGGGGGAGACGCAACCCCTTCCGGAATGTGGGGAGAGGGGATAACACAGATGGGAATCACGCGATCGCTCGTTTGCAGATATTGTACCAATTCATCCCGCCCTTCCCCCTCTGGGCGATCGCGAAAGATATCTAAGCCGATGGCGCGGGGTTGATAGGTTTCTAGTTTTTGTAATAGTTTTAGCAGGGTGCGATCGTGTAGCGGATATTCACCGCCTAACTGTTTGATATCCCCAGCCGTAACTTCAACCATCAATAACCGAGGATCAAGGGATGGCGTGGGACGCATTTCCAAGAGTTGATCAAAGGCTTGCTGTTCAGTGGATTGTAACCAGCCTAGCGATCGCACTCCCATGACTAAACTGGTAACCATGACACTCGCACCCAGTACCAATTGCCAACCTCGCCGTCTCCGCTTAACGGGTTTGGCGGTAGTGTCGCTAATCCAGTCGTTCCAACTGGGTGGAACTTGGGTGGGATTCTGGACAATTACGGGTAACCAACTAGCACAAGGGAATTGACTCTCTAATCCCTGTAATCGTTCTCTGGCGTCTCTGACGGCTAAATAGAAGGGTTGACCTTGAGCAAAGGCAGTGAGAAAATACTTTAAGAACTCTTGCGCCACGCGATCGGGAACTAACTCCCGCATGACAATCATTTGCGGTATCTGGATATCATCCAGTTGTCGGGCTAATCCTAAGCCATCGCAGGAGTTAAAAATAGCTAGTTTTAACCCTCGTTCTACTGCTTTTCTTAACGCATACCAGAGTTCATCAATGGTTAAGCTATCGGTTTGATTAATATAAATCCGCCCGGTTTCCCCTTCGGTTTCACTATGTCCGGCAAAAAAAATGATGTCCCACTGTTTTTCCCAAAGTTGGTCATTAATCTCTCGGCGGCTTTTTTCGACTAAAAATTTAATATCGGTATGGGGTAAACTTTCAAGTAACTGGCGATCGCTTTCAATATCAATTCCCTGGCTATGACCGAGAATGGCTAAAATTTTTACCTTAGGCGTGCGCTGATTTGAGGTGAATTGGGACGGACGTTCAAACTGAGGATCAGTTAAGGCGAGTTCCGCTTTCGGATAATGGTCAAAAAAATCCCACAAATGCCAAGGAAGTTTTTGCAGGTGCGGATCAGTGGTGCTGACTAAGAAGCGAATCGTATCCTGACGACTGAGGGATTCACGTAACCGCCGATCCAGGGGGCGAAACCCTTCCCCGTCTAACCAGGTTCGCAAGCGATCGCCTAATTCAGTGGCGGAGTCTTGACAGTCTCTCAGGCGCTGGCTTACTGAACCATCATAGATAATTTTTTTCGGTTTAATTCGATAGGGGGCGCTAATGCACCGATACTTATGGTGCCAATGAGACTGGATGCGATCGGCAAATTCAGGCGCTGCGTCTAATACTCCTTTGAGTTCAATATCTGGGGGTGCGCCATCCCAACCAATGGCTAATGTGACCCGAAATCCATGGCTTTGAAAATCACCATCGAGTTTCAAAATTACTAATTTTTTGGGATAGTGTTCATTGTTCATTGTTCATTGTTCATCGTTCATTGTTCATCGTTCATTGTTTAAATGATAAAGGTTTCCGTCATGCTGATATCAGCTAACGCTACCCTAACTTTGAAGCATTCTCCGGGTTCTCCACTAAACTGTAATTGAATTTGCTTAGTGCTTCTGGCTTCAGCTTGCATCACGGTTTCCCCCGTGTCATCGAGAATCATCAGTCGCAAATTTTTAGGCAGATAGGTTTGACCGTTCGTTGGATATATTTCAACCGAAATATCGAGTTCTGATACGGAGGTTGGTGTCAAATTCATGACTAATATGACTTGTTCATCATCATATCGTCGTCCTAATGTCAGCCGCTTACCGCGTGTAATTTTCAGATCGGATGGTTCGGATAAGTGGGTGGCTATTTGCGTATACGTTCTAAAATTAAAAGCGAGTTCTGTTGGCGAGGAATCGAATAATGTTTCGACAGTCTGCCAACCAGCATCAAAAATATTTTGTAGCCATTGACCAAGTTGTATTGGTTGTTTAGATGGGTTAAGATGGTCTAATAAATGTTCCAGTGATATAAGTTGAGTTAGGGGAACTTCCTCGGCTTTAACGCTGGGTAAAAATCCCAGTAATTTGGCTTCAGTTAAGGCTTGATTCAATTCAACGGCTACATAACCAATCCGGTCAGACCACACTTCTGCGGGGATATGACAGCTAGCGGCATTGGGTAAGACGGGACGGCATTCTAATTTGCCCAGATCTTTAATCAATAAGTCGGCTGTATTAGTCAGGGTTTGCATAATTGGATTCCAACTATCACTCGCCTGCCAGTTTGTCGGAATTTCTAAGCATTGTAGAGAGGTCTTGACCGCATAAACGGCTAACGTATTTAGGTAAACTTGTTTTGCCTTTTTGGGGCAATGCTTTTGGTGAAACTGTTGAGCGATTTGATGGGCTTCTAACGTTAGGGGTACGGTCAGCATTAGGGGTTCATTCGGGGTGTGGAACATTGTATTCTGTGCCTCAGGGATTATGATGATAAGTATTCTCTTAACTTGGGACTAAATTTAGTTAAGCAACGTTGGTAGAAACTGCTTAAGGTTGAAATCTTAATGCCTAGTTCTTCAGAAATTTCTTTCCAGGAATAACCGGATAAAAGTTTCAAAGCTAAAAATTGGAAGTTGGCGGCAGGTTGATTTGACGTATAGGTTTGATTAAAGAGTCCTTCGGGGTCAGTTTCTAGATAATGAATAATTTCTTGGGACAGAGAAGGCGTCAACTGCGGATTAACTTCGGCTGGATTGTTTTTCTCTAAGTCATCCAAGGTTAAACGCTTGACTCGTTTAGCATCGATTCCTTTATGCACGGTTGGCATCATAGAACGACTGGCTTCCATGAAAAATCGCTGCTTGAGCAGAAAGTTCACCCATTGTAAAACTTCAAAACTGGGATTATAGTCGTCAATCCTTTCGCAAATATAACAAAATAGGCGTTGCTTGGCTTCATCATAAATATCCTCATAAAATCCATGGAATTGTCCGGGATAGGGACGAGTCAGTTTACCTGACTGCTGAATGGCACCCAATAGCTTGGCTAAAGCTTGCTGTCGTTGTTTACTACGGGGAGGATGCTGCTGTGCTTCTTGTGCCAGTTGCTTTAACTGTTGGTCTATGACATTCATCGATAGCGGTAGGGTTGGTACATCAGTTACATGGGATTGCGTTGATACACCGCCTTAACTCTGTTCATAGAGGTCTCACGAACTCAGGGGCGATTTTATGCAAGGTAGAACAAATCTTTACAAAAGTTTAACAAAAGCGGCGGTATGGAGGTGCGAAGCCGGGGTAGCTGGGGGAGCTGGGAGATGAGGAAGATGGGGTAGCCAAGGACAAATGACCAATGACCAATGACCAATGACTTATGTAAAGATTTGTAACAAATATCCGACTTTTGCATAAAACTCACCTGCTGAACTTGAGAACCTAATGAAAGGGTAAGCTGGGGACTAGAATCATGTTGATTCGTGAGATTGTTCAACAGGCACTAAAGACACGCTATCTCACCAGAGAAGCCGAAGACCAACTGCGACAGCTACTTAGAAGCAAATACGACTCACAAGACCTCCAAGCGTTCATGAATTTGCAAAATGCTGTCATGGAGGGTCAGGTGCAACAAGAGTCTCGCCCTTTTTTAGACAACCTCTTGATTCTCAGGGATGATAAGCTGTCATGCATTTAAATTGGGTATTAGTAGCGAGCAAGATGCAAAGCCTGCGGCATGGCTTCGCTAAACGCACTACAAGGATTGCGCCATTATTGATATTAAGGTTTAAATGCCGAACAGCTTAAGTAGGTGGACACAATTAAAGTTAACGGTTGAGATTAGGGAACAGTAAGGGTTTGAGGGCGATTTACAAAACTTAATACAGTACCGTTTTCTTTTGTCCGACTACTTATCAATAGATTAATTTATGAAACCGCTGATCATGGCGAATACTAGCCAAATCAGAGTCATTTGTGGCTAACTCTCGATATTGATCAGGATTCAGATTGAGGGTTTTTTGCAGATTTTCGATAGCTAGGTCAACATTGCCCTGCAAAGCATAACAGCAAGCTTTGTTGTAAAAAGCATTAGCATTGTCGGATTTAAACTCTATGGTTTTGTCGAAACTAGCCAAGGCTCCTGGGTAGTCTCCCAATTGCAAAAGCGCATACCCTCGATTATACCAAGCCTCATATTTGTCGGGCTTAATTTTCAGGGCTTCGTCGTAACTCGCTACAGCATCTTGAAAGTATCTTAAATTCACAAGGGCATTGCCCCGATAATACCAAGAACTGGGTTGTTGATACTTAAGTTTCAGGGCTTCATTATAACTCGCTACGGCTTCTGGAAAACGGTCAAGGCGATACAGCGCCCCTCCTCGGTTATTCCAAGCTTCGTGAGCATCGGGTTTAATTTTTAGGGCTTCATCATAGCTAGCGATGGCTTCTTGGAACTGTTTTAAGTGTACCCAAGCATGTCCTTGATTGTACCAAGCTTCGTATTTATCTGGCTTAATTTTTAGGGCGTCTTGATAGCTGGTGATGGCTTCGAGAAAGCGTTGTAAGCTAAACAGAACATTACCTCGGTTGTACCAAGCTTGATGCAGGTTCGGTTTAAGATTTAGAGCCTGATCATAGCTAAGTTTTGCCGCTTCATATTGTTTTAAATTCACCAATGCATTGCCCCGATTATACCAAGCCGGATAAAAGTCTGGTTGCAATTTTACAGCCTTGTCATAGCTGGCGATCGCCTCTTCATGGCGTCCCGCCTTATCCAGCGCAATTCCCCGGTTATACCACAGTTGATATAAGTCGGGTTCACGTTCTAAAACTTGGTCAACTGTCGCGATCGCTTCTTCAAACTGTCCAGACTGGATTAGTATAATACCCAAGTTATACCAAGCTTCATGGGTTGTGACTTCCAAGGGACGGTTGTAGCTAACGTTTGCGGCTTGAGGGTTTTCTAGAAGGAGAGTACTCATCGACATATTTTCTGCTATGAGAGGCTTTTAACCTGGGTTTACAGGTTGTAGCGTTGAGGGGGAACGTTCTTGACGATTCTCGATTGAGTGCAATACATAAAGGAGTCAGTAAAGAATGTGGGGTTTAGGGTTTAGGGTTAGCAATCAGAACCGCGATCGTTCACGGCTTAGGGTTGTCTCCTCACTTGTTTAATCAACGCCTTTATTTGCTTATTCTTCCCCAACTCCCTTAAATCCGGATCAGTTAATAACTTGACAAAAGCGGCATACACATGCTAAAGATTGTCATTCAGCTCATTCTCTTGATCCAATTCGGCTTGATATTGTTATTTTTTAGGATTTAGATTAATGGCTTGTTTTAAGTGCTTCTTCATACCGTTTAATTAAAACCCGTTGAAACGGGTTTTAGCTTTAAGCCGGAACTTGAGTTCCCGGCTTACTTACCACCTCCAATCATCTTCTGAAATCGCTTATTTTTCCGCAACCGTTCCAAATCCGGGTCAGTTTTCGCCACGGGCAGATATTTCTGTGGATTCACCTTAATCGCCTGTTCAATATAATTCACCGCTAACGTCACCTTACCCTGGGCAGCATAACAATACCCCTTGTTATAAACCGCATTCACATGATCAGGATTCACTTCTAAAGCCTTGTCAAAACTTGCCATCGCTTCCCGATAGCGTCCCATCTTGACTAAAGCATAGCCGCGATTGTCCCACGCTTCATAATTTTCAGGCATACATTCTAACGCCCGATCATAGCTAGCGACAGCATCTTGTAAACGTCCCAATCGCCGCATAGTAAGTCCTCGATTATTCCAGCAATGAGTTTCGTTGGGGTCGAATTCTAACGCTTTCTCGTAGTAGAGTAGTGCCTCTTTTTCACGACCCATTTCTGAAATGACGATCCCTTTATTAATCCAACTGCCGATATGATCCGGCTTGAGTTCTAGGGCTTTGTTAAAAGACGCGATCGCATCGTCTCGTTTCTGGAGTTGCATCAACAGACAGCCTTGGTTGTACCAGATTTCCGGGTGATTAGGACTAATGTGCAGGGCTTTGTCAAAACTCTTGAGGGCGGCTTTGTGGCGTCCGAGATTGGTTAAGACGTTACCGCGATTACTCCAGGCTTTATCATAATTAGGATTACAGGCGATCGCTTGATCGAAACTGGCGAGGGCTTCTTTGTTGCGTCCCAGAATCATCAGGGACGTCCCGCGAGAGTTCCAGGCTTCGGGATGAGTAGGTTCTCGTTCGATCACTTGATCAAAACTCGCGATCGCGGCTTCATGCTTTCCCCAGTCTGACAAAACTATGCCTCGATTCAGCCATATACTCGCATCCTGGGGATTTAACACCCCCGCTTGGTCAAAACTCGCGATCGCCTCTTCATAGCGCTGTAGATGTCCTAGGGCGAGTCCTAGCCCTGTCCAAGCCTCCCCATTTTCAGGGGTAAGCTTTACCGCATCTTGGAAAAGAGCGACGGCGGCGTCAAAGTCTCCCCCCTGCAAACAGCGCATTCCTTGTTGAATGATGAATTTAACCGCTTTGGGATCAGTCATAGAAGTAACCTGGGTGATAAGTAGGTGGACACAATAAAAGCTAACGGTGGAGATCGTCCTAAGCTAACCATTTCGCGGTATCGCGTAGGTTCTTAGTCGCCCCGACGCATCAGATAGGATACAGAACTGACG
>NZ_DS989881.1:3021-35999 GCF_000155555.1 Coleofasciculus chthonoplastes PCC 7420 | reverse complement strand
CTACATGGGTCGTGAGTGGGAACTCTCCTACCGCTTAGGTATGCGTCCTTGGATCTGCGTAGCTTACAGCGCACCTGTAGCAGCAGCCACCGCCGTGTTCCTCATCTACCCCATCGGTCAAGGTTCATTCTCCGATGGAATGCCTCTGGGCATCTCTGGAACCTTCAACTTCATGTTCGTGTTCCAAGCTGAGCACAACATCCTGATGCACCCCTTCCACATGCTCGGTGTGGCTGGCGTATTCGGCGGTGCCTTGTTCAGCGCCATGCACGGTTCCTTGGTCACCAGCTCTCTGGTACGTGAAACCACCGAAGTTGAATCCCAGAACTACGGCTACAAGTTCGGGCAAGAAGAAGAAACCTACAACATCGTTGCCGCTCACGGCTACTTTGGTCGGTTAATCTTCCAATATGCTTCCTTCAACAACAGCCGTTCTCTGCACTTCTTCTTAGGTGCATGGCCCGTGGTTGGTATCTGGTTCACAGCACTGGGTATCAGCACCATGGCTTTCAACCTCAACGGATTCAACTTTAACCAGTCAATCCTGGATTCCCAAGGTCGTGTAGTCAACACCTGGGCAGACGTACTCAACCGCGCCAACTTAGGTTTTGAAGTTATGCACGAGCGCAACGCTCACAACTTCCCCTTAGACTTGGCGGCTGGTGAAACCACCCCGGTCGCATTGACTGCTCCTAGCATCAACGGCTAATCATTAAAAGAAAGCAGGCGGCGCGACGAGCAAGTAAATAGATGCGATTATCGCGTCACCTCAACTGAATAAAATTCAAAAAGCGCTCTCCCATAATGGGGGGGCGCTTTTTGGTGTGGATTGGCGTAGGACAGGCGTTGGTAGATATAGCGCTTCGCGCTGGTCTAGTTACACTTTGTTTGTACGAACATCTCATCTGGACTCAGTTTCAGGTACAGGAGTTGTAAATACACGCCTAGCGATTTGCTATACATTTTGCAGTAATGCAGTAATAATTTAAGTAATGCAGTAAGTAATGCAGTAATGCCTTAACAGCTTAAGTAATGCAGTAATTACGCACTTAATTCATTATTTGCCTTAACTCTAAGAATCATTCGTGAGCAAAATCATCGGCTTCTTGAACCAAAAAGGCGGTTGCGGCAAATCCACCACAGCCGTTCACTTCACGCATTGGCTAGCTACCAAACAGAAAAAAAATGTGCTGCTCGTCGATGCCGATTCCCAGCAGTCCAGCTCCGCCTGGTTAGCTGGCATGGAATTGTCCATTCCCTATAAAGTGGTGCAAACTCCTGATGACTTACTCGAACGCCTGCCAGAACTAGAACAACAATACGACCAGCTCGTTGTCGATGGTCCAGCCTCCTTAGCCGAAGCCACCAGAGCCATTCTGTTTCGCGCTGTCCTGGCTATCGTCCCCGTCCAACCCACAGGTGTCGATTTGCGATCGGCGTCTGATGCGGTGCGGTTAATCAAACAAGCCCAGTCCGTTCGCGGCGGTCCCCCCATGGCGGCGATGTTTGTCTCCCGAGCCGTCAAAGGCACCAAACTCAAAGATGAGGCGATCGCGCTTTTGAGCCAAACCAAAGACGTCACCCTACTCAAAACAGTGATTCATCAAAAACAAGCGATCGCGGATACCTCCGGTCAGTCCGCAACCGTCTGGGACTTCCCCAGCCGCCCCGCCAAAGAGTCAGCGCGGGAATATGAGCGATTGTTCAAAGAAATTATGGCACTATGAGTCAAAAGAAAAATCGCAAGCCCCTTACCGATACCCTGGCACAACAGTTTGTCTATGGTGAGAACCCCAAAGACACCACACCAGACGCTTCCCAGGAACCGACACCCACTCAACCCAAAGAAGACAAAACCCCACCCAGAAAGAGCGACACCAAACGCGATCGCTCTTCGAGTAAAGCACCAAGCACAGATAGCACTCCTTCCACCTCAGAACCCATGTCAGAGAACAACTCCAAAACCTTGGGGGTCAAACTCCCCTCCCAGTCTAGACTGATGGATAAGTTCCAAGTCCCCTCCAAAGAGGCGACAGTACGCTTTACAGTAGATTTGCCCATATCAATGCACCGCAAGCTGTCACTCTTAGCCGCGAGGACTGGTAAGAAAAAGGCGGAGATTGTGCGAGTGTTATTGGATGAGACATTAAAAGATTTAGAGGGTGATTAACCAGCAAATCAGCCAATTCGCGTAGTCATATTAAGAAATATTGCTGATGTAGGCATCATTGAACAGAGACGATAATTGTATCTAGGCACCGAGAAATAAATTGGCATACCGGGGTTTGCGCCGTGAGAATTCAGTCTCCGAATCGATACGCAAGCCCTTTGTTTCTTGATATCTTTGACATCCTCCCCGCGAAATCATACCAAGTTGCGTTCTAACGGGTCATATTGAAATTTCTCTTCCAGCACCAAGGTTATCCAGATTAACAGGGACAACTCATGAAAAGCTTGGGTAAAGTAGAGATCAGCAAAAAGCTTTTCTTTGCTCATTGCCACTCAAGATTGCATCATGAGCAGTTATTCCCTCAGCAATATTCTCTTACCGGCTGTATTTATCTCCAGTGCTGTCTTTTCTACATTGACAGTACCCTTTGCTTTAATCGGGAAAGAACCCGTCATTATTGAACTCTCCCCCTTTTATAGTGGGGAAATTCAACCGATTTTTGATGGCAATCACAAAGAGGTAGCCATTCCCTATATCGGATTCTCCATCGTCGTCAGCGTGGGAGCTGGCATGGCTACCGTCGAAATGATTCGACGGTGGAATCAATGGAGTGAATCAACGACTGAAGAAGAGGAATCATCCAATTCGCCGCCCAATTCACCCGAAACCCCAATTCAGCCCGAACCCCTCGACCACCCCGAATACCGACCAGAAGTTTCGGCAATAGACCTACCCCCTTCAGATGAAGGTTTCGACAGTCCATTGCTAACGCCTCCAGAAGCCGTTGGAGAAGAGCCAGACGTACCTGTTGAACCTGAGCCACTCTTAGTTCAGCCTCCACCCACTCTACCTCATCCGACAGGGGCGCTAAGTGTCCTGTCAGAAGCACCCGACTTATCCCCAGTGCCAGAAGGGAATAAGGTGATTCAGTTTACACCACGTCACGCCAATCAATCTGCTACTCTTTCTTTAGACGCAATTGAAAGTGAAATCCTAGAATCTCGCCACCAGTACAAAACCTGCCGGATTCAAACACCCCATTTAAAACGACGCTTATTTGCCATCGCCGTTGAGGGTCAATACTACAGCTTTTTGAGAGCAGAGAAAAACAAGGAGAAGGTACTAGAAATACTGAATCGGCTAGGTAATAGCGTTCAGAAAACAGTGATTACGAAAACGGAAAAAGGCTATGCAATATGGGCGTTGGAGCCAGACGTTTCCTGACACCAATTATTTTTAATTTCTATTGAAATGAATGCTGACGAAATAATAGAAAGATATAGACAAGGGGAACGGGATTTTAGTGGAACCGACTTAAGTGGAGCTTCCTTAAGTGGAGTAGACCTGCAACGAGTCGTGTTGTGGCGAGCCAACCTCAGCAAGGCAAACTTAACAGGTACAAACCTCAGTGGGGCAGATTTATTGGGAGCCAATCTGAGTGAAGCAAACCTGAGTCGTGCCGTACTCTGTGGTGCCAATCTGAGTGAAGCAAACTTCCATAATGCACTGTTGCATAAAACCAACTTTCATACCACCCTTTACAACAAAACCACTCAGTTTCCTGACAATTTTGACCCCGTTAAAGCAGGGGCTTATTTAATTGCACCTCAAAGTTTACTTCCCGAAGCTGACCTGAGTGGGGTAGACCTCAGTAACGCCAACTTAACCGGGGCGAATTTGAGTCGTGCTGACCTATGGAAAACTAACTTGAGAGAAGCCTCTTTGCAGGAGGCGAATCTAAACGAAGCCTGTTTAATGGGCGCTGACTTAACCAGAGCTGACTTAACCAGAGCTGACTTAAAACAATCTAATCTATTAGGAGCTAATCTACGAAACGCTACCCTTCTAGAGATTGACATCAAAGGCGCACTCTACGACGAAACGACTCAATTTCCCCAAGATTTTGACCCAACCGAAGCCGGAGCGTACTGCATTGCTCCTGGCGCGTCACTGGCTGGAGTCAACCTCAGTGGAGTCAACCTCAGTGGTGCCGATTTGAGTGAAGCCGATTTGAGTGACGCCGACTTGAGCGGGGCAAACTTATTTGGGATTTCACTCGCTTATGCCAATTTGAGAGGAGCCAAATTAACCAATGCCATTCTGTGGGACGCTGAACTGATTGGCGCGTCTTTACAAGAAGCATCGCTCAGTGGAGCCGACTTGTGGCAGGCAGATTTACGGGAAGCTGACTTAACCGGAGCTGACTTGAAACAATCCAATCTATTGGGAGCTAATCTGAGTTCGGCTAACCTACAAGAGGTGAACGGGATGGGCGCACTCTACAACGAAGCGACTCAATTTCCGGTCGAGTTTAACCCAACTGAAACCGGGATGTACTTAATTGCTCCGGGTGCGTCACTTGGGGGAGTCAATCTGAGGGGAGCTGACCTGAGGGGAGCGGATTTGAGTGGTGCTGATTTGAGGAAGGCAAAATTGTTTGGCGTCAATCTTCAAGATGCCACTCTAGAGGGAACCCAGCTTGAAGACGCACTTTATAACGAAGCGACTCAATTTCCTTCAGGTTTCGACCCGCTCAAGGGTGGCGCGTGCTTAATTGCCCCTAGAGTATCACTTTCTGGCGTGAATCTGGGTGAGGCGGATCTCAGGGGAGCTGACCTAAGTCAAACCAACCTATGTGGGGCTTCTTTGAGCAATGTCACTCTGGATGGTGTCAGCGTCAAAGCCGCCATTTACAACGAAGCGACTCAATTTCCTTCAGGTTTCGACCCCAGCGAGGGCGGTGCGTACTTGATTGCCCCTGGAGCGTCCCTGAAAAAAGCAGATCTGAGTGGAACCGATTTAGGGGGAGCTGACCTGAGTCAGGCGAATTTGAGTCAGGCGAACCTGAGTCAGGCAGATCTGTGGGGTGCCAATCTGAGTCAGGCGAACCTGGAAGCCGCTAATCTGGAAGGCGCTAACTTACTGGGAGCCAATTTAGTGCGTGCTAACTTGAGCCACGCCAATCTGAGTCAAGCGAATTTGGATGGGGCAGAGCTGACTGAAGCCAAGCTTAAGGGGGTAGACCTGAGTCAGGTTGACTTAGACGGAGTGATTTTGAGTGGGGCAATCATGCCCGATGGCACAGTTCATACTTAGCCGCTAGCCCAACAAAACCTTTTCCTGGGACAGATCTGAGGAACTACTGAGCGAGGAAAATTTGGCTGAGAGCATACTGAGAAGGATGGCAATCTGGGCATGATCTGCCTTATCGATTAATTCTTCTATCTCTTCCTCAAACGAGAGCGATCGCTTCGGTACAGATGCCCCAAGCACTAGCGAGAAGTAGTATTCTCTTGCCTCAGTCGATAATTTCATCAAAAGCTTACCCAGGTTTTCAGTAGTCATCGGCTGCCTACCTTTCCTGAAATAGGAAATGGTCTGCTGAGACAAACCTGTCTGTTCGGAGAGCCACTTGGCGCTAACTCCGTAAGTTCTCAGATAGGGACTAAGCCAGATGATGAGTAAAAGCAATTTTATGCAGTCTTCTTTGTTTGTGCTGTTCTTTTTGTGAAGCTTTTTATATCGATGGTTTTAGACTGTTTGGCGGTTTCCCATATTTCTTGTTCTAGGTCTTTGAGTGCAGGAACCACTATGAGTGTGTACTGACCAACACCCTTGTTGTGCTTGTCAGCAACCTTGAGGGCTGATATTTGCCTGCCAAAATCTGACCAGTCTAGTTTTACCCAGAAGGCTTCTCCGTCAATGACAACGATTTGCTTGTCTCTAAGGCTCTTGTTGATTTGGTACTCCTCAAGGAAGTCCAGAATCTTCCTGATTGTTTGGAGTGAGGTTTCTTGCCGGAGCTTGCAGATAGCTTTTATCTCAAGTAGCTGTGTCCAACTATAGTAGACATCTGGACGTTTTCGTCTTTCCTTTAGAATTCTTGTAGGTTTAATGAGGTTTACACGCTCAAAGTACTGTAACTGATTGGATGTGGCTCCAGTCAGTTCCATTGTCTCTTTGCGTGTGATTAACCCCTCGCCTTGCATGAGTTTATGAAAAATACGAAAAATCAATAGACTTGTTATTATGGGTAGAGCATGAGTTAGCTAGCTCCTAACCCATGCGTTGTAATTGATACCTCAAAAGGAGGCTTTATGGCTAAAACCAAACAAGGTAACAAAAAGGTGTATGTTCGCCCTCACGTCAAAGTGGTGAAGGGCAAGCTTGTCCATGTACCTCGGCATTATCGCTCCACTCCTAACTAGGGCGGAGTTTTTGCTAGGTTCCAGCTATCGCTATTTTACCCCGCGTTAGCTCCAGATAAGGAAAGACTCTGACGCGCTAGCGTCGGTGTCTTTCTGTGAGCGGGATGCAGCTAACAGGATACAGCCAATGGGAGGATACTTATATATAGTTTCCTCCACAACCAGGAAACTTACATGGGAAGAAAAGTAAAGAACCTCTGCTTTCGATAGACAGCAACCCATTAAATCGATTTTTGGCAATGGAGGGATCGCGACGCGGTAAAGTAGTGAAAATAATAAAAAATCTAGAAACCAGCGCATTCTAGATCGTGCAAGATTTTTGATATGCACTGGTTTCCCAGGAAATTGGAGTCCATGGGACATGAACAACCAATCAAACAATTTGTAGTCCCATGTTACCCCAAATTTCCTGGATTGCACAACCAATCAGGCAATTTGCATCATGGGAAAAAATCACCCTCTACACATTCAAAAAGCGCATTGGGACGAGTGGACGATAGGCAGTGCTGTTGATCCAGAGTTGACCGCCCTCAACCTAGAATCCATATCAGGACAGATCCCATACGAATACCTGCTTTACAATTGGAAATCAGGCAAAGTCCACCCAGATGCCATTGCCCGTAAGATGAATCGCCAATTCGGGAATAACTGGTGGCACGGTGGCTGGTGGTGCAGCGGCGCGGAGGATAGTCAATGGGGATGCTTCAAACCCGATCGCCCACGTTTCGACCCACACCATACGAAGCCGATCAAATACGAACATCCTCACTCTTCCCCCACGGAAATCTTCCGGCTCAAAATGCCACGGCATCTCTGGCAGAGGATAGCCAATCGTTATAACATCCCCATCGGGAACTATTTAGACTTTTGGCAGTGGGTAAAAGACCACCCACAAATCTCGATCGTCCTTACCGAGGGTGTCAAGAAAGCTGCGGCGCTGTTATCTCAAGGGTATGTTGCTGTAGCAGTCCCCGGTGTCTGGTCGGGCGTGAGAACCCCAAAAAACAAGTACAACGAAAAGATCGGGAAAACCTACCTCATCCCAGAACTAGCAGAGTTTGCCCAACGCGATCGCTCATTTATAATGGCATTCGATCAGGATGTCAAACAGTCAACCCGACGCAAGGTTAATAAGGCGATCGCAGCTACAGGCGCATTACTTAAGAAAGCAGGATGTCACGTCAAGATTATCTCATGGGATGCCCATTACAAGGGGATTGATGATTTCATCGTTGGCTGTGGCGGCGAAGCGCTTGATCAGGCGATCGAAAATGCCTTCGACCTCACCATCTGGCAAGCTTCCCAACTAAACCAGCTAACCTACGCACCAAACCTCGAACTTAATAGCCGATACTTAGGTGATTTTTGCCCTCCTGCCGATGCCCAATTAATAGGCTTAAAGGCTCCCAAAGGCACGGGAAAAACATTCTGGCTAGGTAAACAGGTAAAACCAATCATCAGGAATGGCGGGAAGAAAGTTCTCTTATTGGTGCATCGAATTCAGCTAGGCAGTGAACTGTGTTTAAAGCTGGGTATCAGTTACATCGATGAAGAGAGAGGCGATGATTTTGGTCTGTGGGGTTTTGGATTATGTGTTGACTCACTTCACCCAAATTCAAAGGCTAAAATCAACCCGGAAGACTTTGAGGGGTGCGACCTAATTTTAGATGAATGTGAGCAGTCAATCTGGCATTTACTCAATAGCTCAACCTGTCAGAGTGATCGCGTTGCCATCTTACGAACCCTTAAGGAGATAGTAGAGACAGTTTTATCGACTGGGGGGCGAATTTATCTGAGTGACGCTGATCTATCAGATGTTTCAATCGACTTTATCAAAAGCCTGGTGGATTTCAAGGTTAACCAATGGATAGCCGTCAATGAGTGGAAGCCGCCTCAAGGTTGGGATGTGTATTCTTATGGCGGGAATACCCCAGATCAGTTAGTGGGGGACTTGATAGAGCATATTGCCAATGGTGGTAAGCCTTTCATCTGTACAGGCTCCCAGAAGATTAAATCCAAATATGGCACTCAGAACCTTGAATCCCTACTCCTTAGCCGCTTCCCCGACTTGAAGATACAGAGAATAGATGCCGAAAGCGTGGCAGATCCAAAACACCCAGCTTTCGGCTGTATCGAACGTCTCAATGAGATTTTACCGAATTATGATGTTGTAATTGCTTCTCCAACTTTAGAGACTGGGGTATCGATTGAGTGCGACGGCTTTGATTCAGTATGGGCCATAGGACCAGGGCATCAACCTGTCAATTCTGTGTGTCAAACCTTGGCAAGGTATCGTCCTAATGTCCCTAGGTATATTTGGGCTAAAAGTACGGGGTTTGGCTGGGTTGGTAACGGAGCAACTGATATCAATTCAATCCTAAAGAGCGAACATAAAATAACAAAAGCTAACATCAATCTGCTCACCCAGGCTGATTTTACCGATAGTATCGATACTAATTTCCAGCCTCAATCACTGCAGACTTGGGCTAAATTCGCGGCTCGAATCAATCTGGAGATGAAAGCTTATCGAGCCTCCATAGAAGCCAAACTACAAGAGGAGGGGCATAATATCATTAAGGTATCAGCCGCCGGAAAAAAGGAAGAGATTAAAGCAGTCAAGGAAGCGGTAGCAGAGAATAAAGAGCAGAATTATCAGGAATATCGCGATCGCGTATCCACCGCCCCAGATATTGACGACAAAACCTACCTGAAACTCAAAGAGCAACGCTCTTTGACCAAACAGGAGCGGGAAAAGTACCGGAAGGCAGAATTGACGCGCCGCTACGGGGTGAATATTAGCCCGGAGCTAATAGAGAAGGACGATTCTGGATGGTACCGACTTTTACAGCTTCATTATTTCTATAGTATAGGAAGGGAACATCTGTCAGCCAGGGATAAAGCAGCCGCTCAAAAAATGCTTGATGAAGGTGAGGGGTCGATATTCAAACCCGACTTTAATCAAAAGCTGCTAGGGGTCAAGATTGCCGTATTGTATTTAATTGGCTTTGACAAACTCCTAGAGAAAAGGGAATTCCCCCAAAATGATTCCGAGTTACAAGCGATCGCAGATTATTGTAAGGCTAATCGCTTCGCCATAAAATCCATACTGGGCATCAATATAGGTTTATCTGAGTCTCCAATGGCGATCGCACAGAAGCTATTAAAACTGATTGGGTACAAGTTCCCCCAACTGAGGCGAGAGGGTAGTAGGGGTGATAGGCAACTGATTTATGGTGCTGCGGCGGCTTTCTTTGAGGTGGACTGCATGGGGAAACTCATCAAGGATGACAGCGGGCAAGCTATCCCGTTACCCGATGGACGTGATGAAGTGTTCCAGGCATGGCTATTACGAGACGCGGCAAAGGAAGCGGCAAGAGAGGCATCTGAGTCCAGAGAGTGTCAATCCCCGTGTCAATCATTTCCTAATAATACTATTACTGATCAGAATTCCATTGACACCATTGACACCAATCTCAAGGACACTACGCCAGACACCCCAACCATACCCATGGGGGAGCCGTCGCAGGTCGAGCGCCTAATGGCATCCCTAGCGCGGGTTGAGTCTTTCGGTCAGTTCTGGGAGGCTATCAGAGGCTATGAGGATGAGACAGTAGAGGATGCGATCGCACTCCTTGATAATTATCCCCGTCGCCAGACCTTAGCAGCATGGTTTGAGGGGGATGCATCTGTAACCCTCCTAGAGGTAGCCTTAGACCCATTCCTTGAACCTGAATCAGTCCAGGATCTGGTAGGCTTGCTCAAGATTTGTTGTCGGGAGGGCAAGGCTTTGTTCGATATCCTGCGCCAGACTATCCCTTCCACTGAAGCTTTCAGGAGGGCGGTTCGGTTCTTAGATCGAGAACGACGGGCAGTGATCCGATATTGGGAGCCAGGATTGGCATAAGGTAAAAGACAGCGGGGAGTGAACTGGCACTGCGCGGAGGATGCGATCCATCGTCCTATCTTCCAAGTTTCCAAGTTTTAGGAGGTGTTATGGGGGAAGCAAAAAGACGCAAGAAATTAGACCCTCATTATGGCAAGCCTAAGCCAACAGTTGAGCTTCAAGATACAATGACTGAGGTTATACTTTTGGCTGTTTTGCTAGGCATCGAGTTGTGGCGAATAGAGTTAAAAGATGTGAACTGGAAAGATTTCTTTGTCAAGAAAATTAATGAAATAGTGTCGTCACCCGATTGGGCGGGTTTTGATGCTCGAAGTGAAGAGGATTATCTGAAGGTTACAACAGTGTTATTTCTCACGGTTTTGACTTGCAATCCTCCCGTCTCATTTGCCTCCAGACAAAGCTTCTATGACTTCTTAATCAACGAGGCAACTAACATGACCCCTAAAGAAATGGCTAACTTGTTGAATAGGACTCTAGAAGAAAGGATCTTTATCAGGGATTGTGCTGCGGATCTGGCAGCCAGAGGAGAAATGTGATAGTTCAGTTTGAGCTGGTCAAAATTCTGGTGCATCACCTGTCAACAAGCTCAACTTTCACTGTGAGCAGTTAGTAAAGATTATCAATGAATTTTTCCGGTGAGGTGAAAAATAGGAGCGGAAAAAATTTTTTTACGATTCCAATATATGACGTAGTGGGTTGACACTCCCACGGCTTAAAGCGCGTGGGATTCTACATTCATCGTCAGAACTTGCTCTACCAGGCTTGCGCCAAGTAGCGTAGAGGCTCCAACTCCTGTAGCGTTACTTCGGGATTGCCCATCCCTAGATTTTGCCTTGAGCAAAATATTGATAGCCGCATTCCAATCTCTTTGCAGAATCAACCCACACAAACAAACGTGAGTCCTGGTGCTAAGGGACTTTTTCACAATTACCTTACACTGACTACATTCCTGGCTTGTATACTGGGGTGGAACGGCAATAGCCAGTCTTCCCAACTTTTTAGCAAAGTGTTCTAACCACTGTCTGAACTGATACCAACTAGCATCAGCTATCGACTTTGCCAGACAGTGATTTTTGAGTAAATTTGCTACCCTTAAGTCTTCATAGGCTACTAAGTCGTTAAACTTGCAAACGTGACGCGCCAGTCTCTTAGCGTGTTCGGTACGTTGCCTACTTACTCTTAAGTGTTTTCTGGAATATTGGCTCCTTGCCTTACGGCGTCCTGACGAACCTTTAATTTTCTTGTAGATGCAACGCTGAGCGTGTTTTATGCTAGATTCGGCTTTCCTGAGAAACTTTGGGTTAGGTTCATGGTGTCCGTTTGAGTCAGTATAGAAATACTCCAAACCGACATCTAAACCAATTTCTTGACCTGTAGGTGACTGAATATCAACACATTCAGCATCTACAGAAAACTGACAGTAATACCCATCAGCGCGACGCACTAAACGAACTCGCTTGATCGACTTAACTGAGTAAGTGTGAATATCCCACTTCCCTAAAAGCTTGAGTTCACCAATACCTTTCTTGTCGGTAATAGTAATGCGTCGCTTTGTGGAATGAAGCTTCCATCCGCTAGTTTTGTACTCCACTGAACGGTTGTTTTTCTGAAATCTAGGAAAACCTTTCTTTCCAGGTTTTTTCGACTTGCAATTATCGTAAAACCGAGCAATAGCAAGCCAAGCTCTCTCAGTAGCCGCTTGTACCGCCATTGAGTTTAGGTCTTTGACAAAGGCAAACTCATTGCGTAGTTCTGTCGAATATTTATTTAAAGCGAACCGATTGATTTTAGCATCCTTGGGTGCATCCATCCAATAGCGAATTGCTTTGTTGCGAATGAACTGCACCGTTTTGATAGCTTCGTCAATAGCTTTGTATTGCTGTGGTTTTGCCTTGACTTTATATTCGAGAACCAGCATTGCGTTTTTCCTCCCTCTTGTCTAAAATATTGGTCTAAAGACCATTTGTCAAGACCAATGGGACAAGATTATCGTCACGCCAACACGTCAG
Organism: Coleofasciculus chthonoplastes PCC 7420; assembly: GCF_000155555.1. Lineage (GTDB taxonomy): Bacteria > Cyanobacteriota > Cyanobacteriia > Cyanobacteriales > Coleofasciculaceae > Coleofasciculus > Coleofasciculus chthonoplastes_A. The sequence goes on along the minus strand of NZ_DS989881.1, from coordinate 23,708 downwards.
TTACGTTGATCAACTATCACTTTGTCTGGATACCAAGACGCCGCAAGCCTGTGCTTGTAGGTCAAGTGGCTCAAAGATTCGAGGAATTACTAAGAGCAAAAGCTATAGAGCTAGATTGTCAGATTATTGCCTTGGAGGTGATGCCTGACCATGTTCATCTATTCCTTAACTGCCCTCCCACGGTGGCGCCGTCAAACATTATGCATCGACTCAAAGGAGCAACAGCTTACAAATTAAGAGACGAATTCCCCCATTTAAAAAAGCTTCCAAGTATGTGGACTAGAAGCTTTTTTTGTTCAACGGCGGGAAATGTCAGTAGTGAGACGGTTAAGCGTTACATTGAAAATCAGAAGACCAGATAGTTTGGTCATCTCCGTACCTCCGATGACCCGCCTTATATCCCACACCTAAAAGGATGTGGGTTTTACGGCGTTTCTATAACGCCCTTTTCCGACTTTTGGGTTTTAACTCAATCACTGAGGAAATTTGTTCATAGGGTAACCTCAATTGCCTCCCGGCAACAAAGTCTGTTGAGACTGAATCAACTGCTCCGGATTGAGCAAAAATAGCGGCGAGTCTTCTGGATTTTGCCTCACCAAAGCACTCACACAGCGAAGATTCCCCTGAGCCATATAATCCGCCGTTAACGGCTTAAACGCTGACTCAGGAACACGCTGTAACGAAGGCGGCGAATCAATCGGTAACCCCACAATTTTGCCAGCTCGGTTCTGCACAATCAGCAGGTAACGTTGTTCAGTATCATCCTCCCATTTCACCGATACTGTCCTGGCAGATTCCGCCGCCTCCTCCTGACTAGAACTGAGCGATAAATTTGGCAGTTCAGCCCTCTTAAAAATCCGATGGTCTACATCAATCACCAGTAACTCTTGGTCTTGATAAAGCGTTAACCCCACAGCTCCCCCCTGAGGTGCGCCATAAATTTTGCCCCGAGGAATCACTTTTTGCACAGCTCGAATCGGCAACGCAAAGCCTTCCGTATAAAGGCTAAAAACAATTAACTGTTGAGTCGGTTGAGGCTTACGATTGGTAGATCGTCGGGAAGAAAGCGGAGAAAAAACAGCCATATAATTCAAAAATCAAAACTCAAAACTCATGCCGAAAGAAAGTCGTGAAGAGTCAAAACTCAAACCGGAACCTTGCCCCGAATTAACTGCTCTAGAGTATCTAATAACTCACGCTCATTGTAAGGCTTAGAAAAATAGCCACTTGCACCCAACGTCATCGCTAACTGGCGATGTTTCTCCCCAGTTCGAGACGTCAGCATCGAAACCGGTAAATCGCTGAAAGCCGGGTCAGACTTGATCCGAGCCAAAAAGCCGTAACCATCCAGGCGAGGCATCTCAATATCACAAATAACCGCCTGCACCTGTAACCCCCCCAACAGTTTTTCCACAGCATCTTGACCATCTTTGGCTTGTTCCACCAAATACCCAGCCTTTTCCAAAGCCAACGCTAAAAATCGGCGCACATTAATCGAATCATCAACCACCAGAACCGTATCTCTCTGGGGTTGAGGCGTCGCCACATTGAGTGGCTGCTCACGACTAGGCGCATCCAATTGAGGCAACTGCTCCACCAGTGACCCATCCGTGTCCGGCGTGCGCTCACTCCTCATCCAGCGCAGCAATGAAGCCGCATCCACCAGCGGCACAACCTTACCATCACCCAGAATCGTACAACTAGCAAACCCAGCCGGCATAGAAAGAGGACCTTCCACTTGGCGAATCGCCACCTCCTGCTCACCCCAACAGCGATCCACCTGTAGCGCAATCAACTGATCCCCAGGACTAATCATCAGCACCGTTGGCTCACTAATACTCGGTACACCTTCCGGAGTCGTTATTTTACGCGAGCAATTAAACCTTAACCACGTACCCAAACGAATCAGAGGAATCATCTCCTCTTCCCACTTAAGAACCTCACTACCCGGAGTCCTCAAAATCTGCTCCTCATCCAGTAAAAGCATTTCCTCAATCACATCCGTCGGAAACGCCAACATAGTATGATTACTCTCAACCAACAGAACCCGTGCCACAGACAAAGTAAACGGCACCGTCAGCGTAAACGTTGTCCCCTGACCCGGTTGAGTATCAACCCGAATATCCCCCCGGATTTGCTTAAGATTATTACGCACCACATCCATCCCCACACCTCGACCCGACAGGTCAGTCACCCGTTCAGCCGTACTAAAACCCGGTTCAAAAATCAGCGAGAGCAACTCATCCTCACTCGCCGCCGCCAGCAGTTCCGCATCCAACCCCATTTGTTCAGCCCTTGCCCGGATTTTATCCAGATTAATCCCATTCCCATCATCACTAATCGTAATAATCGTCTGGTTCCCCCGGTGAGCCGCTTTAATTTCAATCGTCCCCTGAGCCGGTTTCCCTTGAGACTGACGAATATCAGGTTTCTCAATCCCGTGGTCAAACGCATTGCGAACCAGGTGCATCAACGGATCTGAGAGCGCCTCCAAAATACTGCGATCAATCAGAGTCCCCTTCCCAGAAACCTTAAGTTCAACCTCTTTCCCATGCTGTAACGCCAGATCCCGTAAAGCGCGTTGAAATCGCCCCACCAAATCCGACAAAGGACGCATCCGAACCCGAGTCAGATTCGTTTGTAGCTGCTTAGCCGTTTGGTTAAGTTCGCGAACCGTTCCGTCAGTATCTTCCAGACTCAGTTCAATATCAGACGTGACTTCCTGAATCTGGACAATCGTTTCCATCACTTCCATCGACAGCAAATGTAAGTCGCTGTAATGGTCCATTTCCAAAGCATCAAAAGCGCTGCTGATATCTTGCAGACTGTCTCCAGGTTCACCGCTGGAAACATTCTCATCAGGGAAACCCGTCAGACTTTGCACCTGGGTTGGACGCCATGAACCGCCCGGTTTTGCGGAGCGAGAATTCACCAGGGATTTTAACCCCGCTGGCACAGAACTGACCCCTGTGGCAACAGTATCATAGGTGGTACGCAGGCGAACATTCGATTGCTCCAGATGGTTAACTCGGCGGCTGAGTTTTTCCATCAAAGTACGCAAACGAGCCAAGTGTAAACTAAGACCATTACGCTCAATGGTCAGTTCTCCAAACAGATCGTTAAGCCGATCCAATTGCCGAACTGGAATACGGACAGTATTTTCTGGAGAATCCTTAGTCGCTCTTTCTGCTTGATTCGACGAGGCTTTCACCTCTTGCCATCTCACCTCATCGGCTCTTTCCACGCCAGCATCGCGATCGACAGTTCTCGACAGAGAACCACTGAAGGACGTTGTAGCCGTTGGCTCAAAAATACCCTCGTCACTAACCAACGGTTCGGCAGCTTCAGTATCTGGGGTATGAATGTCAAACTCAGCCGCCGTTCCCGCCGCTTCCACAAACTCAGTATCTGGGGTATGAATGTCAAACTCAGCCGCCGTTCCCGCCGCTTCAACAAACTCAGTGTCTGAGGTATAGTCAAACTCAGCCGCTGTTCCCGCCGCTTCCACAAACTCAGTGTCTGAGGTATAGTCAAACTCAGCCGCCGTTTGTGCTTCTTCAACAAACTCAGTGTCTGAGGTATAACTGTCAAACTCAGCAACCCAATCCTCTTCCACCAACTCAGTAGCAGGCGTCGGTGTACTCGTCGGTGTTACAACAACTCCCGGCACTTCGATATGAGTCGGCAAGCTACCAACTTGATTCACCAAAACCAGCGCTTGCGATCGCCGCCAAGCTTGAAGCGCCGCCTTAGCAATCTCTCGAACCTGATTGGGAGCAGCTTCCAGGCTTTGAACCACAGACTCACACAAGCTACTAAAAGCCTCCAGCTGTAGCATCTCGCCCAACCCCCCCAACTCTTGGGCAAGAATCGAAACCTCTTCCTCTAAGCAAGGCGCTTGGGGGTCCTCCACCACCGATTCCAACCGAGCCAGACACCCCTCCACCTCAGTTTCAAACAGTAAAGCCGCAACATTCGTACCATCTTCCGCCCCCAGCATACTGTTGGCGTCTTCCTCAACCGGATCACCCAGACGTTCATGTAGCTGATCAAAAACCGGCGTCGCTTGAGTCGAAACCCAATCAGGGTCAGCATCCGTTCCCTGGCGATTAAGAGAAAGCACGCTGGAGAGACGATCCACCGCCCCCAACAACAAGCCCTCAAGTTCAGCATCCACATTCAAGGAATTCCTCTGAACCTTCATCACCTTAAACGAATCCTCCAGACGGTGAGCCAGATGACTCAACGTCTGATACCCCATCATTCCCGCACCCCCCTTAACCGAATGAGCCGCCCGCAAAATCGAATCCATTTGCTGACTCTCAATATGGTTCCCAGCTAAACCCAGGAGTGCCGATTCAATAGTATCCAGATATTCCTGGGCTTCTTCGAGAAACTGGAGCTGAATTTCAAGTTCCTTGTCCTGTGACATGGTAGAAACATATCTTATATAAAGTACGAAGTGTGAAGTTTTTGGGTTCCTTCAGCCATTACCCTTCTGTACCAACGTTGAACGCGCCCACAGATGCCTGTAATTCCTCAGCAATCCCCACAGTATCTTGAAGAGAACTAGCCACTTGACGAGTCGAATTCGACGTGCGTTCAGAAAGAGCAGCAATATCCTTCATCAACTCAGTAATCGCTTGGCTAGTTTCCGCTTGAGACACCGTAGCCGTCGAAATCGACTGCACCAACTGGTCAATCTGGCGAGACACCTCTAAAATTTGACTCAAACTCTGCTTCGCATCCTCAACCAGATGCGTCCCTTCCACCACCTGAGACGTACCCAACTCCATCGCCTCAACCACAGACGCCGTTTCTTGTTGGATATTATCCACAATCTGTTCAATCTCTCGTGTCGCCGCCGCCGAGCGAGCCGCCAATTCCCCAACTTCCTCAGCAACCACAGCAAACCCTTGACCTTCTTCCCCCGCTCGAGCCGCCTCAATCCCGGCGTTAATCGCCAATAAATTCGTTTGCAGCGCAATTTGGTTAATCAAAGACACCACCTTAGAAATCTGTTGGGACGATTCACCCAACCGCTTGACTTTCTTCGCCGTTTCTGCTACAGTTTCTCGCAATCCCAGAATATTCTTCACCGAACGATCCATAGCCAGTCCCCCAGCTTCAGCCGTCGTTGAAGCCGTGCGAGCCACAGCCGCCGCTTGACGAGCATTCTCAGCCACCTGTTGAATCGAACGAGTCATTTGCTCAACCGAATCCAGAGTGCGAGTCGTTTCCTCCGCCTGTTTCAGCGCCTCCTCCGACAATTGACGAATTGCCCCTTCATTTTCACCCAAGGACGTATTCACCTGAGTCGCCGCCGTTTTCACTTGCGTAACAATTCCCCGCAGACTTTCAATAACGGCATTGAAAAAGTCGGCTACCGTACCAATTTCACCCACAGTCACATCCGCCCGCACCGTCAAATCCCCTCGGGCAGCCCCTTCCACATCAGAAAGCAACTCCAAAAGCTGAAGCTGAAGCGATTCCTTCTGTTGACGCTGTTCCTGAGAAGCCAACTCCGCCTCAATCCGGGCTTGTTCCCGCTGTTCCAACAGATTAGCTTGGTCAAGAGCAAAACCCACTTGAATCGCCACCTGCTTAAAGAAATTAATCTCCGCCTCCTGCCAACGGCGCGAACTAGAACATTGATGAGTAACCAACAGCCCCAGTAAATTCCCCTCTGCCAGAATCGGCGCGACCAAATTCGCCTTAACCTTGAACGGTTCAAGCTGACCCAGGTAACATTGGTTCAAGTTCGCCTCATAAATGTTTTCATTACTACTGACAAAACCCCGCTTGTACTTTTCCACATATTGATCCGCAAAACAGGGATCAGCAATATTGGCACCCAGAGCTTTGGGGAAGGTACGCCCCACAGATTCAGCCACAATAGTACCTTGCCAGTTAGCATCAAACAGATACACAACCGCTCGGTCAGTGCCTAAGGTTTGGCGCACCCCTGTAATCGCCGCCTCATAGATTTCTTCAACATTGAACGACTCCCGAATATTAGACGTAATATCGTTAAGTTGCTGAGCCAGTTCAGTAGCCGTTGCTTGCTGTTCCAACAGCGCCGCTTGGTCGAGAGCAAAGCCAACTTGGTCAGCAATTTGGGAGAATAGCTCCGTTTCTGCCTCTAGCCAGATGCGGGGTTTGGAACACTGGTGACCACAAAGTAAGCCATAAACTTTACCCTCTCGGATAATCGGAGCCATCATATAAGCCTTAACCGACAGTTCCGAGAGCATGGTGTACTCCCAATCATCGCGGCTTTTATCATCAAGGTTATCACCGATACGAATCTGTCCATCGCTGTAGACTTCAGCGATATCCCCGTCCTTGTCTGCCGCTTTAAACGATTGTCCCCGAACTTTGCTCCAACCGGGGGCTACGGCTTCGGAAACAAACGTACCACTGTTAGCATCATCAAAGCGGAAAATCAGCACCCGATCCGTCAAAAGGGCTTCACGAACCGCCGTTACCGCCGTTTCCAGAATCTCCTCAGCTTTGAGCGACTGGCGAATCCGGGGAATAATATCATTCCAGCGCTGCACTCGTTCAGCTTCAGCCGTTTTCGATGACGCCAGAGTAATACTACTTAAAGAAAGACCCACTTGAGTCGCTAACTCTTTGAGGAAATCAATTTCCGACGGTTGCCACACACGGGTATTAGCGCATTGATGAGCAACCAATAGACCAATCAGAACATCACCTGATACAATCGGCACAACCAAATTCGATTTTACCGACAGTCGGGCTAAAAGCTGGAGATGATCCGGAGAATAACCCGTTTGCTGAACATTAGATGTCGGGACAACCCGCCCTTGGCGATACTCTTCTAGAATTTTTCGAGGAATACAGGGGTCTGTAATTTTATCCATCAGCGCCCTGGGCCAACCGGGATCAACGGATTCAGCAACAATACTACCACTCCAATCCGGTTCAAACCCATAGATTACCACCCGATCCGCATTCAGTTGTTTTTTAGCTTCCGTAACCGCCCGATCAAACAGAAACTGCTTATCCCCTCGACTCGCCGCATTCACCGTTTCAGCATAGGTTCGTAGCGCCAGGGCGGACGCTTTTTGCTCTTCCAGAAGCGTCTGAACCTGAGAAACCATGCGATTAATACTAGACCCCAAACTGGCAAGTTCATCATCTCCTGCGACATGGAGACGGGTATCCAAATCCCCTTGAGCCAGTTTCTGAACCGCGCTGGACGCCTCAAGAATGGGTTCAACCGCACGTTTAGCCAGCAACACAGCCACCACACCCGCCAACAACGCCGTTATCCCCGTTCCCCACAGCAGGTTTGACAGCGTTTTGCTCGACTTATCTTGGGCAATTTCTTCCTTAATCGTTTGGTTAACCAAAACATAGTCAACAGTCCCAATTCCCAGAACAGGAACCACACTAAGCGTAACCGCCAAAATTGTAGCTTTAGTCGATAATGAAAGCCGCCCCCACCAGGAACCCGTTTTAGCAGACCCGTCGCTTACAGGTGCAGGAGTTGCACTGACAGGAAACGTCGGAGCCGCATTCATTTTATCCTGAAAGTCAGCACCGTACATGGAGCCATTGTCCCTCACGCTATTACTACTGATATTATCTGGAATTTGGTTATCACCATTACTGGCTGTATCGAATTTCTGAACCATGAAACAAGCACCATTGTGTGATAATAAATTGGCAATGAGATAAAAAGCCGTAACAAAAGTCCTTTTTCCCTCGCCTCCCACCAAAGCTATCTTTGCCAAGAATTCAATCGATCTCTTCTGTTTACTTATCGCTGCGCGTAACCCATAATCGCCTCAGTATCCAGAACCAATAAAATTTCTCGCTCTTGTAAAGTACATCCGCGTAAATAAGGAACCAAACTCGATGACACTTGACCATGCGGCGATTGAATCGAATCCGGTGTCAGACGCACCACACCTTCAACCGTTTGCACAACTAGCCCTAAAGCCCCTGAACTATTGCGGATAATGATGATGCTGTATTGCTGAACATTCGTTAGAACTTCTGGTAACCCTAACATCTTCCCCAAATCAATCACCCACAAAACGCGAGAACGCCGATTCAGCAATCCCAAAACATAAGGAGGCATATTGGGCATTGGTGTCAATCGTCCCGGTGGCAAAACAATAACTTCCTGCGCCCGACTCATTGACAAAACAGCCGATGTTTTTTCACCTAACTGAAACTTAAGATAAGTATCTCCCTGATTTTTCGGATGCAGGGGTTTTTTCGGTAAAAGAGCGAGTGTACTGGTCAGAGTAGGTAAATCCGGCATAATTTTATTTATGGGTCATTAGTCATTAGTCATGAGTTATCGATTTTTACAATAAACAAACGACAATAGACATAAACTGTCCTACAGAGCGACGGATTTAATGGCACGTAGAATTTGTTCGCGAGTAAAGGGTTTAGTCAGGTAGGCATCAGCACCTTGTTTCATCCCCCAAAGGCGATCAATTTCCTGATTTTTAGATGAACAAATGACGATAGGAATCTTTTCCGTAACCGGATGAGTCTTCAACCTACGACATAGCTCAAAACCGCTCATCCCTGGCATAACCACATCCGTAACAATTACATCTGGCTTTTGCTCCAACACCTTATTCAGCGCTTCTTTAGCACCAATAGCATTGATAACGTTATAGCCACTTTCTCGAAGATAATGGCTCATTAATTCCAGTTCAGATAAAGTATCTTCTACAATCAAAATTGTACCCATCAACGTTGTACTCATCGTTCAGCTATCCTCATAAATTAACTCAAAAAAATCTATTCGTGATACTCCTGAACTAAGATAAGTGTTTAAACACCATCTTTAGTAATTCGGATTGGTTAAACGGTTTAGTCAAGTAGCCCGATGCCCGGACTAACTTCGCCTTAGCTCGGTCTAGAAACCCAGTATGACCCGTTACCATGATGATGGGAGTTGTCTTAAACAGCGAATGCTTCCGCAACAGAGAACATAATTCATAGCCATCTAAATTAGGCATTTCCACATCCAGCAAAATCAGGTCAGGCTTAATCCGGACAACCTGCATTAATGCCCTTACTGGGTCATTAATCATCACCACCGAGAAGCTTTTATCATCCAAAAAAGAATTAATCGCATTCAAGACCGTTGTACTATCATCAATACAAGCAATCGTGTAGGTAGTTTTCTTCTTGGCAGTAGTTTGAGTTGCACCCGCCGCGCCGCTCGTATTAGCCGATTTATTAGCTAAATTTTGGCTAGGTTTTTGAATTAACTCTAACTTAGCAGGAGTACTCGTTTGAGCCGAAGCATTAGCCGGAGTGCTAGACGCCGCATTAACGGATTCTGAAGACTGCTGGCGTCGCAATTGTTCGTGACAGCGTTCAACCAGTGTTCGTAGCTCAATGCGACAGAACTTAGGCAAATCCTCAAAATTATCTTGAGGAATTAATTGGTAAGTTCCTTCTCTAACCGGAAGCAGCGAACGAATGACTTCTTCCGCTAACTCTTCGATGAGAGTTGCGGCTTGGGCTGAGTTGAGATACTGTTGATTGACTAACCAGTTAATCGCTTGGTAATCCGGATTTTGACTCGACTGACTCTCTAAATCAGATTCAAATAGCAAGCGAACCTGAACCCGAACAGCACTGACAAGTGTCGGAATTTCACGAGAAAGCTGACGCAAATGGCGGTCAAGTCGCTCGAATGGATCAACTGAATCTGAAGCATAGATTAGTTTACCCTGTTCTAGATGGATTGACCAAGAAACAGATCCACTCGATATTTGTAAACAACCATTAGCCTGGCGACTAGATAATTGTGCTAATAACGAGAGCGGGTTTAGCCTTTGGGAAGATCTATAGCTAGCCATAGAAACGGTGTTCATGTGTATCTACCTGGGTCTCATCCAATCGTCGCAACTAGAATTGTTGACTCACGCCCTTACAAAGTACTTTCCTAAGCGAGAGAATCACGTTGCCACGAGAAAGATCATTTCAAGGTTAAGAAAGAGCTTCCGGTTGCCGAAAAATACTCTTCTTGAGCAGCAATAACCAACAATTCAGGCTTATTGAATCTTTTTGCATTTTTATCCCTGTTCCCTGGCAATCCGGGCAATGGAAAAGTTTTTCTCTTCAGGGAGTAGCTGCATCCTGGAATGAATGGGTGATAAAAAAATCGCACGCCATGGGAGCAGGCTTGACTCTTTTATTCTCTGGCTATAAAATTAGCTCACTAAGCACCAAAAAGCATTGGTCAGAGTGTCTATCAATAGTCCATAATAACATGGATATCTGCTGGCATTGTCACGCTTATAGAGGTTCACTTTATCTCAAATTAAAAGAGATAGAGGCTTACCTTAAAAGCGGGAATACATCCTCTGGTAACAAAAAAATCTCCAGTTAAGGGTAGATTTACCAATCCAGCACTTCTTATTCATTATCTTAACAGAATTTTATTATAAACAAGGTAAAGCGATGATAAAATAATCGAAAAATATATAAAGAAATTATGGAAAAACTCATTTATATCTACAGCGAGAATAATTAAAATATTGTCGAGGGTTAAGCTGGGTATTTTTTTTTGAGTAAAAACTCCAGATAATCGAGCCGTGGACACATAGCTTAGGACAAAGGAACTGTGGTATAGACGTTCCCTAGAAGTCTCTACTAAATTCTGATGTGTCCTAACCGATGCCAGTGGTTGCTATAAATATTAAACTATACTAAATATTTCTCGAATTGAATTTATTCAAGTGTTTTCAAAAGCCGTTGAATTTTGGGTTGCTGCTGCCGTTTTAATGATTCCGGAAAACTTAACTCCATAGCAATTCGGTAAGTCGGTGCATTAGTAACCTGTTCCAATCGCCCTCCAGTCGGCGTTGGCACCAATTCTTCGATCATTTCCACCTGAGCCAACAAACTCTGAGGCTGAGGGGCATTTTTCTCTTGACTCACCAGTAAACCAATCAGCGGTCGAGTTTGCTGCATGGTTTCCAGATTCAAAATATGGTGTTCATCGAATTCCAATCTTAAATCCTGAGTCCCGATTTCCATCACTCTAGCCGTATACGAATGACCTTCCCACCCATCCCAGTAAAGCTGCGCCACAGCCTGAACTTGTTTCCGTACTGTACTTTTAACACCCATCTTCTCCGCAATCGCCGGACGGAATTCCACAAAGACACGCTTAATCGAAGTCACAATAAACTTCAGGGATTCCCAAGGATTATCCTCCTCCACACGGCTTTGGGAAAACCACTCCTTCACATCCGAAAAAATCACCAACGTCAAATCATCAATTTGAGTACGGCTAAGACTGATAAAATCAACAAAAATCTTCGCCTGAAGTTTACTCGTCGCCATCGCCCGCAGTACCCGAGCATTCAGTAACACCCGCGCCCCGTAATCTCCCACCAACTCAATCTTGACTTCATCCGGAATATTGGGCCACTCATCCAGCAGAATCTGGGCACCGGTTTCACTCACATCAATCGTCTCACCCGTCCAACTGCTACCCCCACTATGAATAATCGCGGTCAACTTCCGTTGTAGACGGTGCGCCCGCCGAAGTTGGGGTTGCTCAAATGCCACCAGCACCGCTGCTAATAGCAAAAACAAATTAAAAATACACCACAACGCATTGATTAGAACTGCTTGAGTATCTTCTGGACTCAGAATCAGCCAAAACGGTAAAGTAAGCAAAGATGCCGAAGCGATCGCACTGACAATCACCAGATACCGCACCGACTCAAAATCAAAGCTGCGCTTCGTCACCGAAAGCCCTTTATCCGTCACATTAAACGACCCCAGTCCAGGATTCACGACAGCCAAAAGCGTAACAATCCCCGCCTGGAATGACATCGCAAACTCAAAAATCTCATTCCAGAACGAAAAACGCACATGCTTATAAGGAATATGATTCGTCTGCATCGACAAAATAATGTGAGGCAGCGCATAACATAGAGTTTCTAGCCCCAAACCTTTAACCGAATTAATCCCAAACAACAAAAACAGCGGCGGCGCCAGAGCATACATCATACGGGGATAGCCATAGAAAAAATGCGATGTAGCACTGAAATAACAAATCCGCTGAGGAATCGTCAAATTCAGTTTCGGGTTAATCAGCGGATTCTCCAAGCGCAGAATCTGAGCCATACCCCGCGCCCAACGCACTTGTTGACCCACATAAGCCGAAAACTTCTCCGGCGCTAAACCCGCGACCATAATCTTGTCATAATAGAACGACTTATACCCCAGCGAATGTAACCGGAATGCCGTGTGACAGTCCTCAGTCACCGTTTCTGTCGCAATCCCACCGATTTGCAGCGCATACTCTTTACGAATAACCGCCGCCGAACCACAAAAAAACGCCGCATTCCAAAAATCATTCCCCTTTTGCAGCACCTTATAAAACAACTCATTCCCCACCGGAATCTTACCCTTAGTTAACAAATTCCGCTCAAACGGGTCAGGGTTAAAGAACCAGTGAGGCGTCTGGACAAAAGCCACTTGGGGATCAAAAAAGAAGCCAACCGTATGCTTCAAAAATTGTTTGACGGGCATGTGGTCACAATCAAGAATTAACACCAAATCGCCCGTTGTCCGGCGAAACGCCGTATTAATATTCCCCGCTTTAGCATGGTCATTATTATCCCGCGTCAACATAATTGCGCCCAGTTCCTCACAGGTTTTGCGTAACTCAGCGCGACGGGCTTTATACTTTTCGGCTCTGCCATCATCTAAAACATACACCTTTTTTTTGTCCGCAGGATAATCAATAGCGAGAGCGCACAGCGTCGTTTTGCGAACAATTTCCACATCTTCGTTATACGTCGGAATATAAATATCAACCTTGGGCCATTGTTCTTCAGGATACAGGGAAAGGTCAACAGGTTGGCGGTCTTTAATTTTGAGCGTTTGAAAATAGGCAAGAACAAGAGTCAGAATAGCGTAAAGTTCCGCCACAAATAACAATAAACTGAATATGCCATTGAGCCAGTCATCCAGATTCAGGGTATAGTTAACGCGGTAATAGAGATAGCGCACCGTGGTGACTAGACTCAGTAACACTAAAAATAAGTGAATATACTCACTCTTTTTTTTAGTAGGCTTTTGTCCTTCCATCTGTAGGGCAAGACGACCCACCGCCAGCAGCAGGGCAGTAACCAAGGCTTGTTGCCAGATTGCCGGACGAGCCGTGATTAAGGGATGTAGCAATAACACCAGTGACCCAATTAGTAAGAGGATCTGATTGTTAGAAAGCCACTGAAAAAATTGGTCAAAGGCGTGCGGTAGGTGGTCTACCAACCAATGGGTTAATTGTTCACGCTTTTGTGGCGAAATCCAAAAGCGTGTACGACTGAGCTTGGACTTACTTTTTGAGGATGGACTCGTCATTGGGAGTTAGTCATTGGTCATTGGTTATGGGAAATTAGTTATTGGTTATTAATTAGTCATGGACAAACAACAAAGGACAAATGACAAATGACAAACCATCATTTCTCCTGACCAGCAACCCGCTTAAGATAGAGCTGGACAAGGGCATAAAGGATCAGCGTTGCTGCCACCAAAGCGGGTCCCAACAGGAACCAACTTGTACCCAACAGTCGGAGAACTCGGTTAGGCAGCGGCGTTTTTTCCACGCTTACAAGCGGTTGTTGCTTGAAAAAATCAAGGTTGTAAGCATTTGGACTATAAGCATCAGCGCCTTGTTCATTGGCACTAATCAGGACAGTATCATCCTGAATTTGGAAGAATAAAGGATCGTTTTTTAACAAATCCTGCACTTGTTCAAGACCTTTGTCCGTTTGAGCAGCAAGAGCCAGTAGCACCCGTTCGTCATTCCAAGGAGACATAATTTCCTTGACAACGCCATCATTATCAGGAGACGCCTGAATCTCGCTTTCATCTAACTGGCGCGTCAGGGTGTCCCTCAGTTCAAAGCCACCTGCTGTAAAAACCTCTGGGAAAGGAAAATCCTTTTCGATGCCAACCCCTACTAGATGGTATTCTTCACGTACCTCTTGTGGCAACATATCGGCAGTGTAAACCGTAAATTGAACCGATTCTGCCTTAGTCAATCGTCCCAATCTGGCACTAAATTCCAACGCCGTCATCACATCGCTGGGTGAGGGAGTCTTGGGCAGAACCATTGCCATCTGGGACAAATCCTGAGGTGCGGCAAAGGGATAACCCAAGGTGACCAGTTTTAGGTCAGGGAGTTGAACCGCCGTTGTCCGGTTCAGTTTAAAACTGGTATCGTTATGCAACGTACCCCAAAGCTGTTGGTCAGTAACCTTGCTACAGGAACGCCGTTCCCGCGCATCCAGACGGAAATCAACCTGGATTTTTGAGGTTGGTTTGATTCGGTCTCCCGGCAGGTCAATTTTCAGGGTCTCGCGAGTGCCACCATTGATAGACGTGAGCCGTTTGCCAATCAATGCGACATCATCGAGCTTCACTTCCACCAAGGACGTTTTGGCATTAATTTGCGGTCCATAGCTGTAAACCAGAGTCATGGAGTTCCCTGACTCAAACCGGTCATCGGGTAAAGCCCGAAAGTCAAATTCAATCGGTGGTGAATCAGAACCCCGAACCGTTATATCTTCAAAAGGCTGACCGCTGCGATTTGTCAGGTCAGACAGTTCAAATTCCTCTGCCAGGGGCAAATAACCGGGCCAATCACGGGGCGGCGGGGAAGGTACAGCATCTAGGTCTTTCACTAAAATCGTTTGACCTGTGCCAATCTTTTGGTCTTTGGACTGCACCAAAAACTGGATAGCTTTCTTCACCCCTGCTTCGCCATTACCCGTTGCCACTAGCACCGGGGCGACATCCTCTGGGGTAGTTGTCAGCATCAATACCCCAACATCAGGCGGTAACGCTTTCTCCTTTTCATCCAGAATTTGATTATCCTTGATTGGCATGGGCAACGCCAGGGACTTCAAGGCGCTTTGCTGTTCTGGAGTACCAATAACGACTAACTGCTCAGTTAACTTTACATCGTCAACCGTTTTCACCAGGCGAGTATTCAGGCGGCGGTAATCAGCAATCCGACCTAAAGACGCTTGGAAGCGACTGGTTGCCGTAAGCCACGCCTGGTCTACTTTAGACGGTAAAAGGTAAGTAATCTGATTGGGTTCTAAACTGAGTTCGTCAAAGATGGGGTAGGGATAGCGATTAAAGTCTAGGGCAATCGGTTGGGGTTCGTAGTCAAAGGTGATTTTAGAATCGGGTAGAATCTCTGTCCACAGGGAAGGGTCGTAGGGGTCTTGGGTACAAGTGGGAGAATTATTTTGTAGGGCAGCAATGGTAATTTGGTTATAGTTCTGGAGTTGTGATAGCGGCACATCAAATACCGCATTGCCAATTTCGCCCTCCTCTTGGCTGAGTGGAATACTGCCGATACTCGCCCCATTAATCATCACAGTCAGATTAGAGCGAGTCGCATAGAGAGCCGGGGAATGGCGATAGCGAATCAGAGCTTTGACAGATTTGAGCTTCCATTGGCGGGGACGGGTAAATCCTAGCCGTGCTTCGTCATAGATACCCCGCAAGCTGAAGCGAGAGCCGACGACTGGGCTACGGTTGAATTCTAAGACATAGGGGTCACCTTGGGGCGCTGCCTTAACCTGTGGCGCTTTAGGGGGCGGTGATGGTAGATCAAACTCTTGGCTGGAGCGTTCTTTCTTCTCATCAACCGCGCCTTCCCGATACGTCTCAGTCGAGGGGGTGATGGCAGGGGAAGCTGGGGCATTACTCTGAGCCTGAGCCAAGTGGTGGTCAAGGCAAGGGGAAACGTGAAGCCGAGTAATAACAGTAGATTAGATATTTTCGCTGGAAGCGGTTTATTGTTGTCGAAGGAATTTGGGTTGAGTAAAGCGACGATTGTGTCGGTGTGAATTTCGATTACTCAAAGGTAGATGGTAGGGTGCCTTACGAAGAAAGCGTTTCATTAGTTGGAGTCTTGAGTCTTGTGATAAAATGCCGCGTTATGAAATGCCACCCCGTTTTTCGCAATGTCCCTAGGCTAAATTCTCAGCCCACACTGTACCCGAAGGGTTAGTATGCGGTAGTTGACGCCGAGAGAGGACTTCAACTACTTGATACAGAACTTCTACAGGTCAATCCGGAGTTGGATTGACCGGAAATTTGGGTCTCAAGCCTCGTCCTGGAAGGACGACTTTTTAGGCTAAGATAATGAACTACCCAGACCTACTTCGTTGAGGTCTGGGTAGTTCATCATGTTCGCGAGAGTTTCGGTCATTCCAAAGCATCGGACAAAAGCTCAGATACCTCCCCCTGCAAATTCTGGCGATTATCGTCATAAATCATCAGAGTTTCCAGCTTGACATGGCGACTCAACCCCTGGACTTTGCGGACATCCCCCGTAACATCTAAAGCATGGGTAATACTGGAATGTCGGATGCGGTGAGGACTCATCTGTTTACTTATCCCTGCTTTTTTGCAATAAAGACAAACCAATTGCCGCAGTGCCTCACCCGTTAGGCGGTTGCCGCGTTTGTTATAACTCACTGCCACAAATAAAGGCGCCTTAGGGTCAACGCAATTTCTCTCATTTAACCAAGCCAGGATTGCTTGTGTCGTCGCTTCTGAGATACTAATAACCTGTCGTGAGGCTTGACCTTTACCCAGGATAGTCAGCGTCTTATTATTTGGCTCAAAGTCCTTAACATCAAGACTCACTACCTCACTACGCCTTAGCGCATTAGACCAGAGCAGGTGTAGGATAGCATAATCTCTCAATCCTTTTTTGGTCGAGCGATCGCACTCCATCAAAACCCGCTTAAACGCTTTGATATCAATGCCCGTAGTATCCCGATAGGCTCGATTTCTTTCCCCCTCAATATCTTCCAGGCTATAGTTACAGCGTCCTATCTTCCGGGCAAACTTAACCAAAGACTTAATCGCCGCCAATCGCCTATTGACGGTTGCTGGCATCAACCCCTGCTCTAACAGAAAAGCCTTATATTTAAGCACCAAAGACACAGCCGCAAACCTATCCAAGGATAAAAACTCAATGACAATCTGTGGTGTTGGTTCGGGGGTATTAGCTACTACAAAAAAGAAGTTTCTCAAGTCTTTTCCATAAGCCGCCCGTGTATGGGGAGATCGCTTATCTTGTAGTAGCATAAAGATTAAATCATCTTGGGATTGAGACAGCCAGGAATCATTAATCGATGTTGAAAGGGAACCGTCCATTACTGAGTTAAAAGGACTCGACAAAATTTTTTCAGAATTACTCTTTCCACAAGATGTTACGCTCATCAGGGTTTCCGTAAGAATTTAGTTACAGTTACTCTACCCGAAGGGTAAGACGTGAGGTCTTGCGGGGGGGAGCTGACGTTTTACTGACTTTTTACATTCAGACTATCAGATTTCATCACAACTATACCCAATTCGCCGCGTTTGACTTCACACTCTTGTTAGGCAGATGCACCCTGCCAGCCACGGCAGATGCACTCTGTAAAACCCTGAAAGCCCACATTATCGCTGATGTTTTAAAAAAAAGCGAAATGTGGGCTTCATTTTTCTATCATAAACACCAAAAAGCGCCCCCCCATTATGGGAGAGCGCTTTTTGAATTTTATTCAGTTGAGGTGACGCGATAATCGCATCTATTTACTTGCTCGTCGCGCCGCCTGCTTTCTTTTAATGATTAGCCGTTGATGCTAGGAGCAGTCAATGCGACCGGGGTGGTTTCACCAGCCGCCAAGTCTAAGGGGAAGTTGTGAGCGTTGCGCTCGTGCATAACTTCAAAACCTAAGTTGGCGCGGTTGAGTACGTCTGCCCAGGTGTTGACTACACGACCTTGGGAATCCAGGATTGACTGGTTAAAGTTGAATCCGTTGAGGTTGAAAGCCATGGTGCTGATACCCAGTGCTGTGAACCAGATACCAACCACGGGCCATGCACCTAAGAAGAAGTGCAGAGAACGGCTGTTGTTGAAGGAAGCATATTGGAAGATTAACCGACCAAAGTAGCCGTGAGCGGCAACGATGTTGTAGGTTTCTTCTTCTTGACCGAACTTGTAGCCGTAGTTCTGGGATTCAACTTCGGTGGTTTCACGTACCAGAGAGCTGGTGACCAAGGAACCGTGCATGGCGCTGAACAAGGCACCGCCGAATACGCCAGCCACACCGAGCATGTGGAAGGGGTGCATCAGGATGTTGTGCTCAGCTTGGAACACGAACATGAAGTTGAAGGTTCCAGAGATGCCCAGAGGCATTCCATCGGAGAATGAACCTTGACCGATGGGGTAGATGAGGAACACGGCGGTGGCTGCTGCTACAGGTGCGCTGTAAGCTACGCAGATCCAAGGACGCATACCTAAGCGGTAGGAGAGTTCCCACTCACGACCCATGTAGGCGAAGACGCCAATGAGGAAGTGGAAAGCTACCAACTGGTAAGGACCACCGTTGTAAAGCCACTCATCTAAGGAAGCAGCTTCCCAGATGGGATAGAAGTGCAAGCCGATGGCGTTGGAGGAAGGAACAACAGCACCAGAGATGATGTTGTTACCGTACAGTAAGCTTCCAGCAACAGGCTCGCGGATTCCATCGATGTCCACGGGGGGAGCGGCGATGAAGGCGATGATGAAGCAGGTGGTGGCGGTTAAGAGAGTGGGGATCATCAGTACACCAAACCAGCCTACATAGAGGCGGTTTTCGGTGGAGGTGACCCACTCGCAGAACCGATCCCACAAGGATGCGGATTCGCGACGTTGTAATGTAGTTGTCATGGTTCGGATGATTGCTTTCGACTTGTTAAGTCAAATGAATGATTATGTTTACTACTTTACAGATAACGTTAAGGTTTGTAAAGGAAATGAGGATTAGCGTTCCTGACTGTAGTGATAAATTTTGCTTATAATTCAGGCGATCGCTCTCTTGTCTTTGAAGAGTGGCGATCGCCTGTAATATTCTCCCTGTAAGGAATAACGGATCAGTTCTACCAGTTGGTTACTGATCTCAAACTGGGTGTGACACCTCAGCGTCCTAAAAGCGATTATGAGAGTAGTAGATGTACCTTTAGGACGCTTAGAGAGAGTTGCATGAGAGAGTGGCTCTCTTATTTCTTTTTCAGATTTTTATTACTCTAATGTAGCAATTTTTGTATAAGAACCTGCTACAAGCCCCAGCTATCCGATGGCTGGGGTTATTTAGAGATGTGCCATGTCACGTCTCTACAACGTCGCGAAACTTAGTAAGAAGCTAGGACGGGAGATTGGCGCTGGAATAGGCATCCATCCGATAAGCTGGGGTGCGCTCGGTGTAGTCAATCTCAGTCCCTGTAATGGATTGGGCTAACTGCTCAAATGATTCAGAACGCCAGTTGCGATCGTGAATCGGCTTTCTTTGCTCTCCTCGGAAGTAAGCGAGGGTTCCTAAAACTGCTGCTGCAACCCAGCCGATAATAAATAGTGCGATTAATATAGTCATTGGGTTTATCTCCTTGAGTTAAAGTTTTGTCTGTTGTGTTGAGGTATTTAGCTGACAGCTAATGCGGTTAACATTAATGCGCTAACTAATAATGTGGCGATTCCTCCCTGTAACAGATAGTTACGCTGTTGTTCCACACTGGGGTAATCAGCGAAATACATTTGAGGTTCGCTGGCGTAGTTGTTGAGAATTCCTCTTTCGTCGCGGGTATACATAACTGGTTCCTGACTTGTGTAACGTTTTGTTACTCCTAACGTAACGAATTGTTACAAATATCGACTGTGACTTGACTTTTTTATTTTTGTGATGTTAATCAACACCGTCCTGTGATGACGCAGATGAACTCCAGAGATTACGTATCGCCTGGTGATTGCGATGCTTTTTTGGGTAATGGGTAGGTGAGTCAATTTGTCAAGATTACTGTGATAGGAATTTTTGGCACGAGAAAGAGTAATGGCGTGGCACTGCACGGGGCGTGAAGGGCGCACGTCGGGAATGGGCTGAGGGAGTTCCGGTTAGGAGTGAGCGGGTATCCCTGGGGGCGATCGCCTCTGGGAGGTTGTAGCGGTTGATGAGTTTCGGTTGGAGGAACAAACTCAACCGGAGTTTGAGGCTGACCCGGTTGTATTTATTAACCACTGTGCTTTGAAAGGAGAAGAGTTACCGGAGCGATCGCGTTGGGTGCGGATTGGAACGCATCCTACAAACTATTAGAAATGCCGTACAGATAGGTTTTTGGCTGACATTGACGGATTCTTGTTAAACCTTTACACAACTGTCAGCTTTATTCACGGCTGCTTCACCACAAATCCCCGTAAATCAGGTTAGGCTTCAGAAATAGTTCCATCAATAAAGAAGCTCCGGGGACTCAAGTCACTCATCCCCAAAGCCTTGAAATAATCGACATGAAATTCAATCTTGCTTCTTATTGTAGCTGGACTCCCAAAACAATTACTCCCATGGATGTGACAGTTCACTATACGGCACAATGAGAGACAATTAATGAAACAAAATCTATTATTTTCATCAAAATTTTACACAAAATTCAGTTTTCTTTACTGTAAGTTTACCACAAAAGATGAATAGCCAGTTACCTTGAGAATAAGAACTAAGCTTCCGCTAGAGAAAATACAAGTCACTATTACTAGTTCAATCTTCTCCAAAATAAGAGTATCGACATGAAATTCAATTTAGCTCAAACATCAACAAAACTCTGACCTTGGCTACCGC
>NZ_DS989881.1:0-2134 GCF_000155555.1 Coleofasciculus chthonoplastes PCC 7420 | reverse complement strand
TATTTGATTGATATCGATGCGTTACGCTTCGCTAACGCATCCTACAAACTGTGTGCATCTGTTGAGCCATTTCTGTTTTGGTGAGTCCTCTTTCTTGCATTGCCTGAGAAATTTGCCAAGCGAGAACCCGCTTAAGTGCAATTGCTTCTACTTCGTCAAGTATTCCGTCTTCTTCGAGGAGATTGTCAAGTGAAGAACCGATATAAGGATTGGTAGTCATTAAAACCTTGCAGGAACTCTTTTTTCTGTCATTTCTTGTTGGGTATACCATTTGGGGCACGAAGGATCAATTGGGATTGTAGCCGTAAAAGCTATGTGATTAAAAAGGTCAATAATACTCGAACCTACTACTGTCATAATAGAAGGTTAAAAACGTACCCTCGTTAGACATAACCCCTAGAACAATATCTAATTTCTCTAAAAAATAAGGACTGCTGGACTCATCCTCTGTACTGACTATAGGTTCGTCTAATACTCTCACTACAATGGCTGGTTGATTTTTATGCGGAAGCTTTCTATTTTTCAGGTCTTTCTTCCACTTCACAATTTGCCCGACCTTGAAGTCTTCCTTCCTCAGGAAATTGTCGCAAGCTGTCCTAAGCTGAGTAAGATGCTCTTCTCCGTAGCTTTTTTTGTCTTCATTGTCAGAGTCTTTCTCACGCACGCTATTCAAAAGTTCAGCTATGACATCTTGCTGATTACTCATAAGTTCCTCCTAATAAACAGTAAATAAACGCCACGATTAAATATTACTCAAGGTGAACTGGTTATGTTCAAACTGGCTATCAATTTTTTCTTTAAACGTATTGTTGCGAGAACTCAACCAATATTCTTCCCTACTATTCTGATTATGAATGGCTGCTTCAATCAGAGACCACATCAAAGAACTTGTTTCTTCTAATTGGCTTAAAGTTTGATGGCTATCATCGTTCGCCAGCTCGTTTAATGAGTATACGGAAGTAGGAGGGAGCAGATACCAACATGATGGGACAATATCTAGTAACCACCAATTAAAAAGCTCACGCCTTCCATAAGAACCTGGAAAAATAGCATAGCCTTCTAAACAATCATCTAAAATGTCCAATAGTGCTTGTAGCGAATGGCTTGGTTCTAGGGCATTTATTGCACTGATATAGACATCTAAGGCTTCTGATAAGACTTGAAAGCTAGATATTTTTTTGTTAGGAAAAATATGATTATTTTCTACTGATGTGTCATTCAATACATTATCAAATTCTCGATTAAAATTTTCTTGGGGATAGAACAGTCCGGCGATAGTTTTAAGCAGCCAGTTGGTTAGCTTGTTGATGGTTTCTTCTGGAATTGGGTGATCAGGCTGATAGTATTTAATAGTAGGCTCGACAACAACAGCTAGGGTTAATGCCATCCATACATAACGGATCTGCATTAATGTCTGATTGCTAGTTTGAAATGAGTTTAAAGTCCTACTTAAGGCATCTTCAAGCAGAACGGTTCCGTCTGATTCTGATTCATAAAGCTCTTCATAGTGCTGATTCCACGCCGTAACCATGGCTTTTTGAAGCGAAGCAGGTAGATGATGTAGTAAGGACTGTCGATTAAGAGTGAGTTGTTTGTATATAGAGTTCCTCCATTGAAATGCCATGATTTATTTTGGTAGGTCTAAGATTTTTATGGATATGGATAATCCCAAAAGACATCAACGTTTATATTGGGAAATTTGTCTTTGAATTGTCTCAGAACGTCGTTGCAGCTTTCGCATGGCTGTAACTCAGTATAGAGATAGAGGCTACCCTCTATTTCAAGATCATAAGACCTCTCAAGAGTCTCAGCAATTGCTGACAGGATTTTGTACTCAGCGTCAGTGTTCATAAGGCGGCGAGTACGGGAGTCGAGAGATGGCTCGAACTGTCCTCCTTGTGATTTAGGTGGTGGTATAGGAATAGGGCTTTTGGCTCTAGAAGTTGCTCCAGCACAGAAGGCTACATTATTAGAGAGATGTACATCAGCAATCGCAACATTACCTTTACCTATGGGTTTTTTTAGGTATTTCTGCCGGATGTCAGCAGCCCTGGCTTGTAAGTCCTCCCATCCTGCAAAATTGTTATTTTTCACGGGGATTGCTCCTTGGCTTTAAGAACATACCCAACATTCC
>NZ_DS989880.1 GCF_000155555.1 Coleofasciculus chthonoplastes PCC 7420 | reverse complement strand
AACGCCGGAAGCGGTTCAAAAATGTGCCGGGACTGAACTCTATATGTGGATTTTGGTTGCGATCGCCCCCAAGGGAAATCGCCCACACGGAGCAATTGGCGAAAGACTAGGAAATTTCTACGATGAACGACAGAAACGATTTGAGATTGAGAAAAATGACCAAGGAGGTAGTAACACATTCGGAAAACTGATCATCAGTCAGACCGCCGCTTATGGCTGCAAGCTCCTGTTCAAGGAGCTTAAGAAGGCTCTGAAGCTTAAAGAGTAAAGACCCTCACAGCCGTTACTACCTGAGAAATCTGAAATATTGAAGTAGTAACGGCGATTTTAAAACACCCGTTACTAAACCAACAGTAACGGGTATCGATTGATAAGGCAATTATGCTCCGCTGGAACACAAACCTATAAGACAAGATTATGAAAGCATCACGACTATCCGCATGGGATAAAGCGTGCTTAAGGGTGTTAATCCTTAAACACATAACCAAAAAACGCGACTATCTGGGATCGGTAATGATTCGATGCAGACAGCTAACCAAAAAATATACAGCATTCGGCGTAAAAGAAGCGTGTAAAGAAATATGCGAATCATACCCCAAAAGCGACAGAGGGGAAAGGATTCTATTCTTTACCGAGATGCTAAACGAACAAAGCTACCTACTGCTCTGATTAGCGAATCTTATGGGGCAACCGTCCAGCAGTGCATAACCAGCTTATCAATTCTATCCCAGTTTTCCATACTACACTAGCAATGTAGAGTGAAGGCGAAGATTGTTTTGTGTTTCCAACTAATCCGATTTAACCCAATCGGTAGGGTATAGTTACTGTTTACGATAAAAACGAAAAAATATGGTTTCCAACTAATCCGATTTAACCCAATCGGTAGGGTTACCCGCAGTAGACTTTGTGGCGAAAGCTCAAAAAGTTTCCAACTAATCCGATTTAACCCAATCGGTAGGGGGTGTAGCCACAATTGGCTTTATCGGGACTGCATTGGGTTTCCAACTAATCCGATTTAACCCAATCGGTAGGGTCAAACAATGGAAACCGTAGCACAGCTACCGTTTCCAACTAATCCGATTTAACCCAATCGGTAGGGTTTACCGAGAGCTACACAAGTTTTCCCTCAAGAACAGTTTCCAACTAATCCGATTTAACCCAATCGGTAGGGTATAGCTGGGAAGATCGAAGTTGGTCAAGAAATACAAATGTTTCCAACTAATCCGATTTAACCCAATCGGTAGGGTTTGTTTTTTGGTTGAGGTTACATTTTATTTAGAAATGGAGAGTTTCCAACTAATCCGATTTAACCCAATCGGTAGGGAAGAACAACAAATAATTCTGTTTCGTTCTGTTTCGTGTTTCCAACTAATCCGATTTAACCCAATCGGTAGGGAGTTCGTCTAGCAGCCCTTGCCCCGTAAGGGTTTCAGCCGCCGAATCGACACACCTCTAGAAAGTCTAACATATCCTCCCAAAAATTGACTCCAACACATACCTCAAACCCTTACCCTGTAAGCCATCGACACACCTCAACGAAAAATATAGGGTTTCGGCGATTTGCTGAGGTGTGTCGATGAACACCTGACTAATCCCCCTCAAAACCCCCTCAAACCTAGATAACATAATACTTTGGCGGTGGTTGGGGTGCTTCTGAGCCAATCACCAACGCCCTCGAAACCGCTTCCTCAGATATCCAGTAAAATCGCACATTATCCTCCACTGGCTCAACTAACTTTTTCACCTTTTCATAAAGCTGGCGCATCTGGTCTAAACTCAAAAAACATTCAAACACAGAAAATTGAACTCGTCGCCCATATCCTTCTAGAAAATTGGACAACTTCGTCCGCCTTTTATCATTGGGAATATCATACACGACAACTACTAACATTTTACTAAGAAAGGGAAACAGGGGATAGGGATCAGGGATCAGAATTTAAACCCTTACTGTTCCCCATTCCCTGTGACACACCAAGCGTGTGACTGAGCGGAGTTCGGCTAGGCTCACTGACCGCAGTTCGGCTAGGCTCACTGACCGCAGTTCGGCTAGGCTCACTGACCGCAGTTCGGCTAGGCTCACTGACCGCAGTTCGGCTAGGCTCACTGACCGTCGAGGTCAGTTGAGGTGTTCCCTGTTCCCTAATCTCAACCGTTAACTTTAATTGTGTCCACCCACTTATAACACCAAGATTAAGCCACTCGCCATAAGCTAGTCTGGGTTTCTAAATTAAGGTAATTATCGGCTAACTGCATCAATTTTTGGCTAGTTGTAGCACGATAACTGACGACTTCTACTCGCCTACTTAACTGCTGAATCCGCTCAATGGCAGGGACAAAATCGCCATCACCACTGACTAAAATGGCGGTATCGTAGGTATCCGCTAACTCCACTAGGTCTAAAGCTAACTCTACATCTAATACCAAGTTGCAGTCTAAGGTAGAATCTGTCATGCTGAGCAGAACGCAGTGAAACGGAGTGACGCGAAGCATCTGTCCAGATTCTTCGCTTCGCTCAGAATGACATGATAGAACGCAACTTGGTATAAGTTAGCTTTACAAGAACCATCGGCACGTTTAATGATTTCTTTACTAATGATTTTGTAGCCCAAGTTCTGTAATCTAAACAACAACCTTTTTTGCTGTCGGTTCGTGGAGTCCAGTCCTGTGTAGAAGAATGCTTGATAAGATGAATATTGACGTTTGAGAAACGCTAGTAAGTCGGCGTAATCAGGGGGGTCAAATCCTAATTGTAAGGCACTATGGTAGATATTAGCGGCATCAATAAAGATGGCAACTCGGTTAGGGTCAGGTTGAGTCGGGGTGGATTTAGGGTGGCGAGATGGTTGGGTTTGAGAGGAATGATACTGAAACTGTTGCTCTAAGTTGTGTTGGCAAGCTTGTAAGTTTTGGGTTTGATGGGTTAAGTTATCAAGCTGCTGTTCCAGGGTATTAATCTGTTGGGTTACGTCTTTTAGTTCTTTGAGTTTAAAGACTCTATTTTCGTGTTTGAGTTGATGGAGTTTGGCAATGATGGGAGTTAAATGAGTTTTGGTTAGGTAGTTTTTAGGGGAAGATTCAGCTTCATGAATCTGAGTTTCGAGGTGCTGAATTTGGGTTGAGAGGGGACTGAGGGTGTGTTGGACTTCAGTGATTATTTTTTCCTGTTGCTGTTGAGCTAGGGTAAGGCGATGCTGGTTTGTTCGCTGCATCAGGAGCAACCCCAGGAGGGGTATGGAGGTTAAAGCGACTTGTTGAGAGATAGCGGTAAAGGCTGTTCCGGCGAGAATGCCAGAAATATAGAGTGTTTCTTTGATTTTTGAAGCCGTCTGGGGTGGCTTGTGTTGAAGGGTAGTCATTGGGGTTTCCTCGTTTCTCTAGTTTTATTATCGGGGTGGATGGAAACCCCCGCTTCCTGTGGCAACTATTAAAAAAGAGTGAAGTAGCTTTGTCTTCACTCTTTCTGTAATCGGATTTAACCCAATCGGTCCCAATCGGTAGGGGATAATACCCCACGTTTCTGCCGACCCAACGGCAGAAGTTTCCAACTAATCCGATTTAACCCAATCGGTAGGGACTCCCATATAGCTGGGAAACTGCAAGTTGGGCAAGGTTTCCAACTAATCCGATTTAACCCAATCGGTAGGGGAGCCAGTGTTACTGTAAACTGGGAACGGCACTTAAGTTTCCAACTAATCCGATTTAACCCAATCGGTAGGGGAGAAAGCAGCAGCGGGAAACAAGGGTACTTCAACGTTTCCAACTAATCCGATTTAACCCAATCGGTAGGGCAGGCCAAAGATTGGGCAGTGGTTCGTTTGTCCGATCGTGTTTCCAACTAATCCGATTTAACCCAATCGGTAGGGCTGAACAAGAATTTTCCTCGCAAGAGGAAGATTCGTTTCCAACTAATCCGATTTAACCCAATCGGTAGGGTCACGGACGACGTGGTTTCGGAAATGAAAGGTTTCCAACTAATCCGATTTAACCCAATCGGTAGGGAATCGTTTATGTTCCTTAACATATTTGATTCTCACAGTTTCCAACTAATCCGATTTAACCCAATCGGTAGGGTCGGAAAGGGTATAGCACACCTACCGAGCTTGCTGAGTTAGAGTTTCCAACTAATCCGATTTAACCCAATCGGTAGGGTCACTGAGAATGGAGGCTTTTGCTCCCTTTCGTTTCCAACTAATCCGATTTAACCCAATCGGTAGGGCCTGAAGCACCCGTCGTGCAAGTTGAGCGGGTAGTTGCTCAGTTTCCAACTAATCCGATTTAACCCAATCGGTAGGGCTGACAATAAAAGAAAAAAATCCACGCTACTCAAAGTTTCCAACTAATCCGATTTAACCCAATCGGTAGGGCAAACCTATTAAAAGGCAACCATGTCTCTAGAAGATTTGTTTCCAACTAATCCGATTTAACCCAATCGGTAGGGGGTCAGGTTTTTTTAACCCCCTAAATCTTTGTCACTAGAAAGTTTCCAACTAATCCGATTTAACCCAATCGGTAGGGGATTCTGCAGTAGCTGCATATGCCAAATTTCATTAAGTTTCCAACTAATCCGATTTAACCCAATCGGTAGGGGTCAAAAAGACAATAGGTGGAATAGTAGTCTATTATGTTTCCAACTAATCCGATTTAACCCAATCGGTAGGGAAGTGGTCAAAAACAAACCCACAATATTACTTACTAACGTTTCCAACTAATCCGATTTAACCCAATCGGTAGGGGGGATCAAATACCAGTATAATACTGGTAATATTGAAAGTTTCCAACTAATCCGATTTAACCCAATCGGTAGGGAGTTCGTCTAGCAGCCCTTGCCCAGTAAGGGTTTCAGCCGCCCAATCGACACCACTGCTGAAATTATAATGCATTCTGCCCAAAATTGCTCCCAACCCATACCGCAAATCCTTTCCCTGTCAGGCATCGACACCACTCAACGAAAAATATAGGGTTTCGGCGATTTGGCGAGTGGTGTCGATTCACCAACTAAAAATCACCCCTAATTTCCCTCAAACCTAGATAACATAATACTTTGGCGGCGGTTGGGGTGCTTCTGAGCCAATCACCAACGCCCTCGAAACCGCTTCCTCAGATATCCAGTAAAATCGCACATTATCCTCCACTGGCTCAACTAACTTTTTCACCTTTTCATAAAGCTGCCGCATCTGCTCCAAACTCAAAAAACATTCAAACACAGAAAGTAGGGTTGTGTGAAGTCAAAGAAATAGAATTTATAATTCCCCGTTCCCCATTTACATCGCTCTTAAAAAAGCTTCATAGGAAACCCCAGACAACAAACTCTGTTTATACCGCCTCACCTGTAATTGAATCGCTTGACGATAGGTGACTTTTGACTGTAAATCGGGATGAGAAACCTCTTCATTCATCCGGGTTTCAAATTGTTTGAGAAAGACCCGCCTTGCTGATTGATTCAAATAAACCCCTCCCGTACTAGGAACCGTGTCAAAATCTTGGGGCTTGAATAAAGAATGATTAACAATATTCAGAACCAAGCTATCGACAACAACTGACCTCATCTCCTCCATCAAATCAAACGCCAAATAGGGTTTCTGCCGTTCCCCATAATGAAAATTCCCCAAATAAGGAGAAAGCCCTTCCGCAATAATAAACCCCAAAACATTATTAAACAAAAGCGTATACCCAAAACTCAACAACGAATTCACCGGGTCAGTCGGCGGTTGGCGATTCCGCAAGGAAAACTCAAACCTAGAATTCGTAATCAACTGACCCAACGCCGGAAAATACCTCGCCGCCCCTATCCCCTCATAACCCCGCAACCTATCCAAACTTTCACTAAACTCCAACGCCTCAATATCTTGATTAATCCCGATAATCGCCCGTTCCACATCCGGGAGTTTGCGCTTCCGATTAAATCGCAACAAAAGCTGCTTAGAATTCATCAACTTACCATAAACAATTGCCTGAGACACCTGAAACTGAAACGCCGCATCACCCCACCGTCTCACTTGAACCAACTCCTGGTCTAAATCCCGAAATTCAGAACTCCATAAATGACCGTGATAGCGACCACTTTGACTCAGAAATACCACCGCTATTTGTTCTCGCAAACAAACTTGCATCACTGGCGTTGATAATTGAATATTGCCAAACACCAGAATTTGCTGCACTTCTCGAATCGGTACTTCCAGTTTCGGCTTCTCAGATACATAAATAATAAACCGTTGGTACTCCTTATAAATTGTCGTGCCTTGTTCTATCAGATAAATTGCCGCCATTTCTCGATGCCAACTATTTTTTTGAACAACAGAGTTATCCACTTCTCTTGGCTGAGACAATTCTGTCTCTACCTCTGCCAGAAACGGTTGATGTAATGTGCCAATATCGCTCCCATTCCTATCATTTGCTCAACATTTCCCCCTCATCCCCTAACCCTTCTCCCACCGTGGGGAGAAGGGGAACCAGATTCTCTTACTCCCCTCTTGCTCCCCTCTCCCAAGCTTGGGAGAGGGGCTGGGGGTGAGGGCTGGGGTTGAGGGGTTGAGCTTCAGTTGACACGGGCGCACATCGGTGCGCCCCTACCCTTACTACAAACTAGCTAACTCAACTAACTGCTTTGCCAACTCTTGAATCATGGGACGAGTTTTCACCGATTCACCCCGAATCAGTCGGTGAACTGTTCCCCTTAACTGCGGCGTTTGGGTTTGAATCGTATCAGTTGTGGCATCAAGACTACTATAAATAATCGCAATCACAGTCAAATTTAGCTGGCGACAAAAGGCTTGCCAATCGGCTACCTCGGATTCCGACTTAGCTAAAATCACTGCATGGGTAGCTTGAGCCATAATTAACTCATTTTCTGCACTTATCTTGCCCCCTACATCAAACAGTAATAATGAGTTTTTAATCACGTCAACCGTTCGCGCTTTGTCTTGGGCAAATTCTGGTGTAAACTTCGCCTTATACTCAGCTTTTAATTCTGCCGCTAACTCCGGATACTTCTGTGCTGTTTGTGCAAACCAGGAACCATCCCCATCCGGACAACCGGAAATGGTATAAAAATCCTGGGGAACATCCTCTCGCTCCAGAATTGCCTCTTTCAACCCATCCCGAAAAACAGTTTTTCCCGTATTGGGAGCGCCGCATAGCACCACTTTCACCGTCTGACAGGGGTCACGCTTGATATCAACCCGGTCTCCCACCTGGTAATCTGGAGTATGACTAATCGTGATAATATAACGGTCTAAACCGCGATCGCCTATTTTCGGATCAAAGACTGCGATCGCACTATAGCGATGAGCCAGTTCCAGTGCTAGGACAAAAGACGCTAACACCGTTGAACGCCCATTGATTTTCAGCAGTTTTCCGCCTGTTAATTGCCCCGAATTAATTAATTCTTGTAACTGCGCCTTGACATCGCGGACAATTTGGTCGCAGCCAAAGGATACTCTGGTGTTGTACTACTCACCACCACATAAGCTCCCAACCGTGTATCCGCCACTGCAACCACTCGATACAGGTGCGCCACCTCATGAGCCAGGGTATAACTCGCCCCCACTGAAATCCGCCCATTAATTTTGAGCATATTCCCCCCGGAAAGTTCTCCAGAAGCAATCATTTGCCTCACACGAGTCTGCACATCTTGCACAATGACATCGCCAGCAGCCGGAATCGGTTTCCCTTCATCAGTTTTGGCAAAATCCACTCTCAGAGTATCGCCTTCAAGGTGTATTGAATAAGCCATCATTCGGTGTTCCTGATTCATCGGTGTAACAACTAAGCCTGACATAAGTTAACCTTCCTTTTCGATCATCATTGGGTAAAAACGTTGCATACAACGTCTCTACTATGGCAGGCAGTAAGAATAGGGGCTTTCCAACCTCTAAGTCGGTGCGTCATTCGTCCTTTGTCAGGGTTTGAGGCTTGCTTACAAAACTTAGTAGGATGCCGTTTTTTTGTCTAATTGCTGACAAAGGGGTTTTTATTTTACTCATTATGTTACAACATTATTACAAGCACACAAAAACTAAGTATCAAAGAAGAAAAAAACATGACACACCTCTCCCCCAACTTCGACCCCAGCCATACTCCTGAATCCCCTATCCAGCAAGTCTTAGCGGAATTGGGTATCGCCCAACTCCTCTCGTTGATCCAGCACCACAGCGACATTGACTTCGATGCGGCTCAAATGCACCTAACGGATGCAGAAGCCCACGCGATCGCGGCATTATTTATCCAGCAGTTAACCGAAAGCCTGAATGGTAAACTCATTGCGGGTGCCTTAAACACTCTGCGTCACAGTGAAGAAATAGAGGACGTAACCCAAGAAGACGGGCGGGTTTTGCCACCAAGTTGGGTAAAACAATTCCTGTTTGTTCCTAAACCCGCCCCTACACACTCAACACTTAACGATTCTCCCCATGAAGATGAGGACAACCTATACCGTTATCCCACCCATTTGGATCAGGAAATAGAGCCTCTACTGGTGCGTACCCCAACCGGACGCTATCATCCCAAAAGACCCCACAATCCCCGCCCGATTACTCAGCGAGAACAATACATCATTGACCTATATTGTTACTGTAAATTAAAGATGACACCCAAGAAGTTTTATGCCAAATGGGGTGTCACCTATGAACAAATTTCTCACATTTGTTTCCGTTCCCTGGGAACCGTTCAATGTTGGTTCAACCGAGGTCAAGACCATCGTTCCCCTCAACCTGTTGACTTGCGCCAGTTAACAATCGTGGATTTTTTGCTCGATCATTATGAAGAACTCCCCCAATCCTTAATTGATCTGCTTTGTTCCCCGTAAGATTAAGGTGCGTTACGCCACCCTTCGGGAACGCTTCGCGAACGCTCTCCCCACGATGGCGGCGTGGCACACCTTAATTAGTGGATTAGAATTGGTTCGTAGTGAGGGAACTTTAGCCCTCTCCAGATAGGCGAAGCGAGAACTAAAGTTCTCACTACAAACAAAGTCGTTACCTCCCATCACTCCATGTCTGCTGAAGAATTTCTGCCCACCGTCCACTGCTTAGAAACCCTTGTACCAGAACTATTGCAAGTTTCTAATCATCCATCGACTCCAACCCAATCCAAAAATTGCCTCACACTTTTAGCCTGTGGCGCTCGGCGGTGGGTCATACTCCGGTCATTGTATGACCGCGATAGTCACTTCTTTATCGAATTTGAAATTGAACTCTTTAACTGTGCGGATTGGTTAAAGAAGTTCAAAGAAAAAGTTGATCATTATAAAACTCGTTCTTTCTCCGATTGGCTATTTCCCGAATATACCGAATCCTTCACCAATCAATTCATTGCTACCTTAAAATCTCGATATACGTTAGAGGAAAATGATATTGACAAACTCTTATCAACTGCCATTTTTTCTGCAACTGACCGTACCTTACGCAATCACCTAACTCAGTTGTCTCAACTGAAAACTCCGTTCCTAGAGCGACAACTGATCAATCCCCAAACAACAACCAAAAAGCCAATTCACAAATTCCGCAAACGGTCAACGGCTGCTATCCTTGAACCATTCACGACCGACCCTAATTTTTCCTATGAAGGAACCTTAGGATTTTTTACCAATGATGTATCGACTATTGCCCAACTGTTATTCACAAAAATTAATGGCGAACAACGCTTATTTATCCATCATGACTATGTAGTTAAGGAAGAATTGCGGGAAACCTCAGCGGATTTAGCCGATCGCCTCAAAGAAATTTGGCAAGAGACGCCTACTCCACCGCTGCAAATTGCCTATCACAGTGCTTCCTTAAATCAAACTAAAAACTACACCATTTACCCAGTTTGCCTATATTATTATCAGAGAGCTTACTACCTCTGCGCCTTTGGTCAAAGACCGCAGAAAACAGCAACCAAAGCGCCAGTGGGATGGTATAACTACCGTTTAGAACGGATAAGCAAGTATCAAAAACTGCCTTGGGATACTGCCCATCTCCCTTTCTCAAAATCTGACATTATCAACCATCCGGAAAACTATGCTCCTGCTTATATTCAACAGGAATTAGATGCCGCTTATGGCTTTGATTTCTATGAAAAATCTGATGTAACTCTGCTACGGTTTGATGCTGATTTTGCCCAGCGTTACATCGACAACTCCTTCCGTCATCCGACCTTTGAAAAACTAGATAGTTCTGAAGCAGCACAGGCATTAATTAAGGACTTAAAATTACCCAATACCCAAAAACTTTTAGCCCATATTCACGCCCATCCCGATGCGGCTTATTACATCCTCCGCTATCGCCAACAGGACAATACCGTAATCATGCGACTCCGCGCTTGGGGACCCAAGGTAGAAGTCATGTTCCCGAATGAGTTGCGACAGCGCATGAGACAGGATATCGAACAAACCTGGCAATTTTATCAAAAAACAATGACATAAGACGAATGACATAAGACATAAGACAAATAACAACTTTAATTGTCCCCACCTACTTAGGGCTTGCTGAATAAGTGGTGAGGTGAGGGGGAGCTGGGGAAGCTGGGGGAGCTGGGGGAGCTGGGGGAGCAAGGGTACATTTTCCCTGAGCAAGGTGATGCCATACTTAGGAAGGATGCTACCCCATTTCCTGGCACTTTATCCACTGTCCATACGCCTCAAAGTATTGATGGATCAGGGTTTCCGGGTTGTGCAGTAAGCCCTACTTAACACCTAACGTTTCCACTGTTAAAACTTGTGGTGGCGTTGCATCGGGTGGATACAAAAAATCGAATTGCACTAATCTTTGACTGGATGGGGGCATTTTTAGCGTCACTAACGGTTCCCCCTCTTGTCCTCGCTGTTGAACTAAATGCCAATATCCTGTTCGCGGTACTCCTGCATCATCGTTATAGCGGAGTCGCACTGTTCCTCGGAAAAAGACTTGGTTGGCTGGAGGTTCTAGAA
Source organism: Coleofasciculus chthonoplastes PCC 7420 (assembly GCF_000155555.1). Classification (GTDB taxonomy): domain Bacteria; phylum Cyanobacteriota; class Cyanobacteriia; order Cyanobacteriales; family Coleofasciculaceae; genus Coleofasciculus; species Coleofasciculus chthonoplastes_A. The sequence goes on along the minus strand of NZ_DS989880.1, from coordinate 40,516 downwards.
ACCGTAATCCGTCCTCAATTTCTTCTTGTTTTAGAGGCGTTTGTAAGGATACGGTAACTGTTTTTGTCTCCTGAGTTGGATTCACCAACGGTAAGGTTAAACTATATTGCACCCCATAGTTTCCATGGGCAAAATAAGCAGTATCAGGATAACGTACCAGCATCCTCGCACTTTGGCTTTGATCAGTTCCTAAACGTCCACCTGCTAAGGTACTCAATCCATAAGAAAAGGCGTCTCCTGGTTCAGGAATCGTCAAAACCTGGGAACTCGGACTATCAGTTAACTGAGTTTGCCACTGTGATCCTTGAGCCACACCTGCAACCCGCCCATAGATGATTTTACCCGTTGTTGAGTCAGGTGGAGTCGGGGCGCGATCGCGTGGTCCGGCTAATTCCCCTTTATCCAATACCTGCTGCCATTCTACCAGGGTGGGGGCGCGTTCGTTTCCCGCCTCATCAGTGGGTGCATAACGCGCAAGACTGGCTAGATACACTTGTCCATCACTACGTAACCGCATCAACGTGGAACGCCCATTAATCGGCGGTTCTAAGGGTTTCACCGGAATCGGTAAATTGAGTAACAGGCGGCTTGATTGCGGCGGAATTACCACTTGCGGCGGAAACTCGGCTTGGCGATAGCCTCTCAAAATATCACTCATCACCCGACTACCAGGACCCGCATACACTGTACCTTGGGGATTCTCCACTTGAGCAGGTAATTGGATAAACGGTGCATCCGGTTGACTCAAATAACTAGCCGCTTGCAAAATATCAACGGTGACCGATTTTGTACTAGGATTATGTGCAAGTATTCCTAAATAAAGCGTCCGTAAATCATCAGGAGTTGGCGCTTTAGCCACATGATGGGCAAAGATATCAAAACGTCCCTGAAAGGGAAAATTTAAGTGGGCGCTAGGCGTTGCTTTATTGTTTCCTGGAAACGTAGAGAGTAAAATTCCCTCGGTTTGAACCAGTTCGGGACTATTACTATTGAAAACAGGAACCTGATCTAATTGTCCCGGTAACGGACGCACGTCTTGCGGTTGGACAATCTCCACTGGGGGTGGGGGTGTAGGGGTAGCTTGGGCGAGGGGAAAAATAGGGAAAAATGCGAACATATAAGGGATGAGGACTGTTCAGGAATAGGGAACAAAGACAATAAGTATACTTCATATTTTGATAACTGCCAAATAATAGAGTATCGCAATTGGCGATCGCAAACACAAATCTTAACTGAGAGTGCAAAAGCCGAAACATGAACAACAAACGTGCAGCAGCGACAATCCGCCAATCCTGGTGCTGGTGGTTAATTGGGGGTTTTGGGGTGTTGAGTGCGATCGCCTCTTTCCCTGATCCCACCCTTGCTCAGATTACACCCGATGACACATTGGGGGTAGAACGTTCCATTGTGACTCCCTTTGGACAGATTGATATCATTCAAGGCGGTGCTATCCGAGGGATAAATCTCTTTCATAGTTTTGGGGAATTTAATATTGATGTTGACCGAGGCGTCTATTTTTTTAGTCCTGCTGATATCCAAAATATCTTAACACGAGTCACTGACCAAAATCCGTCTTATATTCTGGGTACACTGGGAACCTTTGGCGACTCGACTCCGAATCTATTCTTAATTAATCCCAATGGCATTATCTTTGGACAAGGTGCCAAGCTAGATGTTGGAGGTTCATTTGTCGCTACCACAGCGAATGGGATTGGCTGGGATAATCAGGGACAATTTAGCGCCTCACAACCGGAAACGAGTCAATTACTCACTATCAATCCAAATGCTTTCTTTTTTAACCAACTCTCGAACTCCGCCGAAATTGTTAACCGTTCTACTGGTACAGTTCCTGTCTTCGGGGGATTCTTAAATGGATCGCTACTTGAACAAGGACTTCAGGTTCTAGATGGCAAAAGTTTATTGCTGATTGGTGGTGATGTAAGGTTAGAAGCAGGAGGTCGATTAAATGCGTTGGGAGGTCATATTGAGTTAGGGGGTTTAGCCGTACCGGGAACTATAGACTTGCAAGTTGATGGAGATGTTCTGAGTCTAAACTTTACCCAGGATAGTCGGTTATCTGATGTCAGTTTAGCCGATGATGCCCGTGTGAGTGTGCGGGGTATCGGTGGCGGCGATATTATTGTGAATACTAATAATTTTAGGGCGACAAATGAAGGACGCTTAGTCGCAGGAACGGAAGGGATGGGAGATGGCGGCGATATTACGATTAATGCTAACGCCAGTATTGATTTAAATGGTTCAGGAACTGGCGTTTTTAATCAGGTGATTCAGGAGTCTACAGGGAATGGGGGAAATATTGTTATTAACACCAATTCTTTTTCCGCCACCGATGGTGCATCTGTTTTGGCTGGAGTACAGACGAATACGGCTGGAGATTCCGGTGACGTTTTCATCAAAAGTGATAGATTTACTGCATCATCTGGTGTAGATATTGGTTCAATAGTTTTCGGTGCTGGAGACGCGGGTGATGTCAGGATTAGTGCCAGTGAAGCGATTGAATTAACTGATGCTGATATTGTTGCTTATAAGGGTAGTTCATCTACGGGGAATGCCGGAAATGTTGCGATCAACGCTAAGATGATCCGCTTCTCAGAAGAGAGCGATATTTTTGCAGTTTCTTATGGTATCGGCAATGGTGGTAATGTCACCGTGCTGGCAAGTGAAGCTATCACCTTCTCCGAAAATAGTGATATCTTGGCTAATTCTATAGATATTGGCAATGGTGGTAACGTTACCCTGAATGCAGGTGACACTATCAGCTTTTCGGAAAGTAGCGATATTGTTACTGCTGGTGGTAGTATCGCCAATAGTGGTAATGTTACGATTCAGGCAGGTAATACTATCAGTTTTTCGGGAAATAGTGATATCGATACCGGAGTTTTGGGATTTTCAGAAAATAGCCCTATCTTTACAAATAATGAGTCTATCGAAACTATCGGCAAAAGTGGTAACGTTACGATAAAAGCTGATGGTCAAGTGATTTTTTCCGGAACCAGTGATATTTCAGCCGGTTCTATTATTCGGGGTGATGGTGGTGACATTAACATTACGGCTCATTCACTTTTATTAAGAGATGGCTCTGACTTGCTAACGTTTTCTGGTTCAGCATTGCCAATGGACATTGATTCTATTTTAATAGAAAATGGTTTACGAGGAAATGGTGGCGATATTACCGTGCGAACGACAGAAGTTATTACCTTAGATAATGACAGCCAAATATCTGCATTTAGTGGTGAGGATTCCGGAAATTCAGGTAAGATTTTGATAGAAACGGGTAGGCTAAGTCTCCGTAATGGTTCATCCATTAATGCTGCGGTTTCTGGTGATGAAGCAGCAGGCGATTTAACCATAAACGCGGCTGAGTCAGTGGAAGTCAGTGGTGCGAAGCTTGTGTCAGGTGAAACATCCAATGGTGAAATGTTTTCCTTGTTTTTTCCCAGTAATATAATTACAACTACATTCGGTGCTGGCGATGCTGGCGATTTAACCATTAATACTGACCGATTAATAATCCGAGATGGCGGACGAGTTGATGCTTCTGCATTAGTCGCAGGTCAAGGGGGAATCTTGGAAGTTAATGCTTCAGATTTAGTAGAAGTCAGCGGTTATATACCGACTGGAAGTATTGTTGATGGGATACAGTATAGTTGGTTAGGCACATCCAGTGCAGGAACGGGAATAGCCGGACAGACTCGAATTAACACAGGTCGATTAATTGTCCGAAATGGGGGAAAAGTTCTAGCTTCAACAATTGGCGAAGGTCAAGGAGGAATCTTAGACATTAATGCATCTGAATCTGTGGAAGTAATTGGTACTATTCCTGTCGATAGCACTATTTTTACTGGATTTTTACCCAGTCAGATTAGTACCGAAACATTAGGAACGGGAAGCGCTGGAATGATAACTATTGATACAGGAAAATTAATTGTTCGCGATGGTGCAGAAGTGTCGGTGCGAACCACTGGTGAGGGTCAAGGGGGACGCTTAACTATTAATGCATCTGAACTGGTAGAAGTGAGGGGAACAGCGCTTGATAACCCCCAATTAAGAAGTAAAATCACCAGTGAAACCAGTGGTGACCAAGATGCAGGGAATTTAAGTATACAGACGGGACAACTTATTGTAAGCGATCGCGCTCAAATTACAGCCAGTAGTCGCCAGGGAATCGGAAAAGCTGGAGATATCGAAATTGACGCCAATTTGATTCAACTCAACCAGCAAGGAGAACTGATTACTCAAACTGAATCCGGGGATGGGGGTAATATTCGTCTACAAGTTGATGACCTCTTACTCCTACGGAATAATAGTACAATTTCTACCACCGCTGGACAAGCAGGTGCGGGTGGTGATGGCGGGAATATTACCATTGAGGCGGGTTTTGTTACAGGTATTCCTACCGAAAATAGTGATATTACCGCGAATGCGTTTGAGGGAAGAGGGGGGAGAATTGATATCACCACTCAGCGTATCTTTGGGTTAGAGTTTCGGGAGAATCTGACACCATTGAGTGATATTACCGCCAGTTCTGAATTGGGAATTAATGGAGAGTTTAACCTAGAATTATTGACCTCAATTGACCCCAATCAAGGCTTGATTGAGTTACCCACAGGGTTAGTGGATGCTGAAAACTTAATTGACCGTTCCTGTCATGCTGGAGGTGCAGCGTTAGCTAGTAGTTTCACGATTACAGGTCGCGGCGGTATCCCGGCGAGTCCGTTAGATTTCCTTAGTGATGATGTCATGGTTAGTGATTGGGTCACTCTAGATACTGATACTCAAAGTGAACTTAAGGAAGAACCCGTTACATCTACTCCTGTCCAACCTAAACCGATTATAGAAGCACAAGGATGGGTAAAAATGCCCGATGGAACGATAATTCTCACTGCTCAAGCTCCCAGAGCCACACTATCCACTATGCCAGAAATAAATACCTGTAAAATGGGTAAAAGGGTAGAAGACTAGACACAATATAATGACACCTCAACCAAATCTACCCTAACCCCAAATTAAGATATGTAGGGGCGACCCGCTGCACTAATGAAAAATTCCAATCCACTCAATTTGATCGGGTCGCCCTTCCTCAAACCTTAACAAAACTGTTTACTGGAAGTACGAAAATTTGGTACAAGATTGCTTTCATTATTTAGCAACTTGGTATACAATTGGACAGGTTTAATTATCGTATAAGATTTATAAGGTATCTCTCTAGTTAATGAAAAATTCCATGCGAGCCAGACCATTTTTGAAATGGGCAGGTGGGAAAAGCCAACTCATTAAAGAAATTGATAAACTTTTGCCTGAAGAGTTAAATCAGGGAAAAATCAATCGATATATTGAACCCTTTGTCGGTGGTGGCGCAGTATTTCTATATATTGCCCAGTTGGGTAAAATTGAAGAGTTTTTTATTTGTGATATTAATCCTGAACTCATTCTAGCGTATAAGACGATTCAGAAAAATGTAGAAGACTTGATTAAACTTTTGTCAAAACTTCAAGACAAATATTTATCCTTCGATGCTGAGGAACGAAAACAATATTTTTATCAAATTCGCTCTCAATTCAATCTACAGCGTCAACAAATAGACTTCCATACCTATTACCCAGACTGGGTTGAGAGAACCGCTCACCTTATTTTTCTCAACCGCACCTGTTTTAATGGATTGTTCCGAGTCAATTCCAAAGGAGAATTTAATGTTCCAATCGGTCGCTATAAGCAGCCCAAAATTTGTCATGCAGATAACTTGAGAGCGGTGGCTCAAATTCTGAAAAATACTCAGATTCATTACGGAGATTTTACCGCCTCTGAAGCTTTTGTTGATCATCGTTCTTTGGTTTATTTTGATCCTCCCTACAGACCTCTAAATAAAACGGCAAATTTTACATCTTATTCGCAAGAGATCTTTGATGATTCGTCACAATTAAGATTACGAGATTTTTTTCGAGTCCTGGATCACAAGGGGGCTAAGTTGATTTTGAGTAACTCTGACCCCAAAAATGAAAACTTAGAGGATAATTTTTTTGAGGTTGCTTATGCAGAGTATCATATAAAACGAGTAAAGGCACAACGCACTATTAATAGTAAATCAACTAGGCGAGGACGGATTTATGAATTGTTAATCAGGAATTATTAAATGTAGCGGTGTGGCACACCTAATTTGCTAGATTAGCATTGTAGGGGTGTACTGACGTGCGCCCGATTTAACCGTAGAATCTAGGGCTAAAGCCCTTACTACAAGCCGAATCTAGGGCTAAAGCCCTTATTACAAGCCGAATCTAGGGCTAAAGCCCTTACTACAAGCCGAATCTAGGGCTAAAGCCCTTACTACAAGCCGAATCTAGGGCTAAAGCCCTTGCTACAAGCCGAATCTAGGGCTAAAGCCCTTACTACAAGCCGAATCTAGGGCTAAAGCCCTTACTACAAGCCGAATCTAGGGCTAAAGCCCTTACTACAAGCCGGCGCGATCGCGGATAAAGTGAGGTGGACGCCACGAGACTGTGAACAACCGCCTGAGTCGGATGGATATGATGTGGTTAATTATAGTCCGAATGAAGTTGCTGATGCCGTTTTCTATGCCCGTCATCCTGAACTAAAAGGACGCAAGATTCGTCCGGGGGAAACGAATCTAGCTAGGGAATGGAGTGCGATTCAGAACCGTCTTCCTGAGTTTATCTGCTATAACCCTTGAATTTTGTTATCTAACTTTATTTCCTGCTAACTCTGTAATTACCTGCTCTAATCCTGCAACAACTCGCGCTAATCGTTCATAGTCTACTTTATCAGGTGTATCTTCGTCAGTATGATAGTAAGGATAACGAAAGGGGGCTGTATCCGTAACCATTACACCCGGATACCCCTGCTGCCAAAATGCCCACTGATCTGACCAACCCACACCCGGAATCTTATGGGGTAACGTCGCGCCCTCAGAGGGAAATTTGGCATGGCGGCGGAAGGATGCAACGACGTTGTGAACGAGTTTTCTTGACCCTAAATTACCAATAAACCCGATAAAATTTCCTTGTAATGGATAAATTCGGTCTAGGGGAAATGGATATTGCTGAGAACCAATTTTATTAGAATAGTAGCCCATGGTTTCTAAACTCAGCATCGCCACAATATTCTCCTTGCGATCGCGGCATTGTTTAGCATAAACTAGACTCCCCATATCATCTGTCTGGAAAAATGGCGGTTCTTCATTCACAAACTCCACAAACCGCAGCGTTCTAGCTGGCTGTTTTCCGGCAAATAAACGCGCTAATTCTAAGGTTGCGGCTGCGCCCGTACCGTTATCATTCGCCGCCGGACTGGTATAAACTGAATCGTAATGACCGCCAACGACAACGATTTCCTGAGGTTTTTCAGTGCCAATAATTTCAACTTCAAGATTGTAATACGTTTGATTATCAATCTCGTATCCCTGTCGCTTGACTTTATACCCGGCTTGTGATAATTCTCGTTCCAAAAAATCCGTCGCCGCGATTAAACCGTCATAGTACAAATAGTTGCGCCGTCCAATTTCCCCCGCCAGTTTTTCCACATCTTGCTGAAGGGCATTTTGCAATGTGACTTCTTTCTGGGTTAGCGGTGGGAGTTCACCGTGATAACTTTCTCCAGGCATTCGGATCATCAGAAACCATGCGCCAAAAATGACAATCAAGAGAATGATACTCAGTATAGCGAGTCGGATGACTCCGGAGCGATTTAGTAGAGGAATTTTCCACCAGGGTTTGCTCAATAACATTTGTCAGGGAACAGGGAATACAACATAATTTAGACAGGGCGGGTTTAGTGACATCTGGGTGAAAAGCTTCCCGTTAATCGTGAAACCCGCCCCTACACATAGATGGGTCATGGCGCGTCTCGTGATGGCTCCCCCGGCTCTCTGTTCTAGGAAACCACCTCATCATTACTATTGGGCTTGGGAGGTAAGGTACAACAGTTAATATCATTCAAACAAACTTTACCCCACTGCAACGCCCAACGCACCAGTGCGACTCGATTATCGGTATGGGTTTTCTGCAAAATATTACTAATATGGTTATCGACGGTACGCTTACTGATTTCCAAGTCCTGGGCAATCTCCTGATTGGTTAAACCAGCGGCGACCAGGTCTACAATTTGTAATTCCCGGTCTGAGAGAGAAACAGACTTATCCGACTTGCCACCAGCCATAGGTATTTTGCCCTTGGTAAATCTACTTATGCCTTTTTAATTCTAACGAACTATGGGATACCTACACGCCATAACTCATCCTGGTTTGAGAGATTCTTTTTAACCAAAGGTTAAGCCTCTGGTAGTCTGAGGGAAACGTTGAGGTGTATATTGCCGTGACTAATCCTCGTGTTCTCTGCCTCGGTGAAATTTTATTCGATCGCCTAGCTAATCAGGTGGGGCGATCGCTGGAACAAGTTGAATCCTGGACGCCTTATCCTGGGGGAGCGCCAGCGAATGTGGCTTGTGCATTGGTTAAGTTGGGAACCCCGGCGGCGTTTATCGGAGCTGTGGGAGTTGATGAGCCAGGAAACCAGCTTGTCCAATTATTAGAGGATGTCGGGGTGGATAGTAGTGGTGTTCAGCGCCATCCTACCGCACCAACCCGACAGGTTTACGTCCTGCGCTCAGAAAAGGGCGATCGCGAATTTGCTGGGTTTGGTGATTTCGACACCTCCCAATTTGCTGACGCCTTCCTTGACGACTCGAAGTTACCCGAATCCTTATTTGAAGGAGCTGATTATTTAGTGTTGGGTACCCTGGAGTTAGCCTATCCCCAAACCCGACAAGCGATTTATAAAGCCTTGGATCTTGCCAATCGCTACGATGTCAAAGTTTTAGTGGATATTAACTGGCGTCCCATGTTTTGGTCAGATCCCAGTAAGGCAAAACCACTGATTGAGGAATTTGTCAAGCAAATCGATTTTCTCAAAATAGCCAAAGAAGAAGGGGAGTTATTCTTTGATACCTCGGATGCAGGGGCGATTACCCATCGTCTAGATTCAGTTGAAGGAGTTTTGGTGACGAATGGAGATCAAGATATAACCTACTGTCTCGGTGAACAGGAGGACACCTTCTCACCCTTTACTATGAATGTGCAAGATACCACAGGAGCGGGTGATGGTTTTGTCGCGGGCTTTATTCACCAACTTTGTCAGAAGGGGCTGACATGTCTAGCGACGCCAGAGTCAGCACGAGATGTGGTCAAATACGCCAGTGCTGTGGGTGGATTAACGACACTCAAACCTGGTGCGATCGCGGCTCAACCCACCCGACGCGAGGTGGAAGCGTTTCTCAAAGAAAACGGGTAACGGTTTCCCTGTGATTACCCCTGTTGTTGCGATCGCTCTGTCTGATTCAACTGATTTTCCTGCGATCGCTTCTTGCGTTCTGCATATTTATGAAAGTTCACAACTTGGGGATCAGAGGCGGGTATATCATCATTAGAGTTGGGTCGGGAAACTTCCGGTGGAATGGTTGGATCAATCATCGTAAAGTGCTGAATTGGAGGCATTTCAACTTTATGATACGTGACCCCACGAAATCGAAATGTTTTCACCGATGATGGCTGAGGTTGTCGTAGCTGAACCCCTTGATTTCGGCTAACACTATTACCGGAATTGGTAACACTCTGTTGAGTTATCGTGGTCAGCTTTCCGTTAACCATGGTTATTTTTTTCTGGTGTAATAAGTCTTTCAATGTGTCCCAATTTTCCTGAGGATGCTGTTTCAGCCAATCGTCCACTGCTTTCATGGCTGGGACAGGAGTAAGACTAAATTGCATCAAAAGAATGGCGAGAACTTTTCCTTCAGTTGTCATTTTTTTAAGGAGGTAAGGAAGCAATTAATTGGGACAGCAGATACAATTTACAGGAGTGATATATAGCTCTGAAGAAAGAAAACCCTGATGCTAATTTTTCAGTTTGTTAAGAAAGTTATCTATAATTGTCTTCGGTATCCGGATGCGACTGCCTCAGCCATTTATCGTAACTTTTTCCAGCTATTTGGCGGATTGACAATACTCGTCATTCGTCATTTGTTGGCTCCTCTACAGCACTTTCTAATACGGTGTAGTACAGTAACCCTGAGACGGCTCTGTTCTGCTCTTGTTTGGGTGTATCACATCGAGTCTAAAAATGCTGTAGCTCCCAGACGTGCCATGGCACGTCTCTACATTGCTCCCCCAGCTCCCCCAGCTCCCCCATCTCCTCTACACCTCTACAGTTGCAGATTCAGCGCATTGAGTTGAGCTTGGGCTTTTTGTAGAGATTCATACCATTCCTTTTGTGGATCACTGTCAGCCACAATGCCAGCACCCACTTGTCCCCAAACCGTTGCTCCAGGTTGAGAATGGCTCGATTTACTATACAGCAACGTGCGAATTAAAATATTTAAGTCCAGGTTTCCCCGCCAATCTAAATAACCGCAAGAACCATAAAATAAATTGCGTTTTACTGGTTCAAGTTCTTCAATAATTTCCATGCAGCGAACTTTCGGACAACCCGTAATGGTTCCCCCAGGAAATACACCTCGAATCAAGTCTATCGGGTCACACTTAGGACTAAGTGTTCCCATAATATTGCTAACCAAATGCATAACGTGGCTGTAGCGTTCAATAGTGAGAAGTTCATTCACTTTTACAGTTCCCCATTCACAAACTTTGCCGATATCATTGCGCTCTAAGTCAACCAACATGATATGTTCGGCTCTTTCCTTCTTGTTCAGAATTAACTCTTTTGCTAACTGATCATCTTGAGTTGAATTAGCGCCACGTTTCCGCGTTCCAGCAATCGGTCGAGTCTCAACTTTTGTGCCAGATAACTGAATCAATCGTTCGGGTGAGCAGCTAATCATTGCTCCCCACGGAGTTTGCCAATAACTGGCAAAGGGGGAAGGATTAATCTGTTGCAATGCTCGATAAATTGACCAGCTATCCAAAGCAGTATACGCTTCAAACCGCAACGATAAATTCGCCTGGAAGATATCCCCAGCTTGAATATATCGTTTCGCTTGCTGCACCGCCGCCATATAATCGTGCTGAGAGATTTGGAAAATAGGAGTAATGGGATTACTTTTGTCCGGTTCTGGTGTATTCTTTACTCCTGTCTTCCTATCCACTTCCTCTAGCTGATGTTGTAGGGAGTCAAGTTGAGCCACATCCGTCGTCGCTAACCAAAGAAGTTGCTGATGATGATCCAGCACCGCAAAGGATTCGGGTTCATACCAGTAGGCGATGGGGAAAGGTAGAGGATCAGTGTTGAGGTGGGGGAGTTGTTCAATCTCCCCGGCTAAGTCATATCCCAGCCATCCTAACCACCCCCCTGTAAAGGGAAGTTCAGCAGGTACAGGCGATTCTGCCTTTTGCACTTGAAGCAGGCGGCGCAGGAAAGGTAGAATGTCTCCCACAGGCGGAGTCCATAGTTGAGGTTGATTCGCAATAAAGCGAGGAGAACCCGCACAAATCGAATATCGAGCCAGATGGGTATTATGTGGCGTCACTGGGCTTTCTAAAAGAGTGGCAATGTGATAATTTTTAGCCAAATTTATTTCCTGTGTCGAATCTCCTCTAGGATGGAGAAATAGCGCCTCAAAGACGTGTGAACCACTACGCTTAGCCAGAGGAAGCTTGCGCCAATGCCAAGGTTGTATGGGGTTGCAGGAAGATGGGGTGGGTTCAAATAACTCAGTCGCGATCGCGGTATTCACGTCCATTCTGTGGTAAATTTTTCCTGATGCTGTGCTTTTGGCTACAATATTTGTATAACATCAACCCTTTATAGACAATAACAATTTAGTCAATTTCCTGAGCGGGTGAATCTACCTATCCGTCTTCAAGATCCTAGGAATTCCGAAGCAATAGGTTTAAGCAAACTCGGGGAATTGAAGAATAGAGATCGATAAAATAGTGGCAATTTTTTAGCCAAAAGCTGATGAATGAATCGATAACATTTTTACAAACAGGGCTACCCGAAGGTCCAATTGTTGCATTTACTATTCTACTGTTAGTCAGTTTAACCATTCCGCCGTTGTTCGAGCGCTTGGGATTGCCTGGGTTAGTCGGATTGCTGTTGGCAGGAGTCCTTTTGGGTTCCAATGGGTTGCAGCTATTGGATGCTGACAGCGAAACCATGAAGCTGCTTTCCGATATTGGCAAAATTTATCTAATGTTTGTGGCGGGGCTAGAAATCGACTTAGTGCAGTTTCGTAAGAAGAAACATCGGTCTTTAGTATTTGGATTGATGACCTTTATCGTACCACTCGCTACCAGTATGATAATTGGGCGATTCTTTGGTTTTGGTTGGAATACCTCCCTGTTGATGGGGTCTTTATTTGCCTCCCATACTCTATTAGGGTATCCTATCATCCAGCGCTTGGGTTTAGTTGAGAAAGAACCTGTGATTGTTACCATTGGCGCGACAATTTTTACTGATATCAGTGCGCTACTCGTTCTAGCCATCTGTGTTTCGATTAATGCGGGAGACTTTTCTGTCTATAGTTTGTTTCAGCAATTGGTGGCATTAGCCATTTACACCGCCATTGTTTTATTTGGCTTTGATTGGATAGGGAAGGAACATTTTCGGCGGACGGGAGATGATGAGGGCAATCAATTTTTGTTTGTACTCCTGGCGGTGTTTCTGGCGTCGGTGGGGGCGGAAATTATTCAGGTGGATCAGATTGTCGGTGCCTTTATGGCAGGTTTAGCGGTTAATGATGTGGTGGGAAACTCACCCGTGAAAGAAAAAGTGGAGTTTGTAGGTAGTGTTTTATTTATCCCCTTTTTCTTTGTAGACATGGGCTTACTTCTCGACATTCCTGTGTTTATCGAAAGCCTCACCACCAGTTTTTGGCTAACTCTAGCAATTGTCGTGGGATTGCTGGGGAGCAAATTCCTCGCCGCCGCGATCACAAAAGTCCTCTATCGTTACAGTTTTAACGAGATGATGGTGATGTGGTCTCTGTCTATCCCCCAAGTCGCCGCCACACTAGCCGCCGCGTTAGTGGGTTTGCAGGTAGGGTTAATCACAGACACCGTCTTTAACAGCGTCATTGTCTTGATGCTAATCACCTCTATTTTGGGTCCTCTATTAACCGGAAAATTTGCCCCGAAACTCCCTTTGCCGAAAGCCAGCCCGAAAATTAGCCAGTCCAAACTTTGGTGGGAAAATCATCGCTTTGAACGGTTAGAGGAACAAGAGCCAGCTCCGTTTAGGATAGTCGTGCCAGTTAGCAAAAGTCAAACCAAGGGGTATTTAATGGAAATGGCAGCCCTGCTAGCGCGTCACCAATCCGGTCAAATTATACCGTTGTCCATTTCTCCAGCCCATACCTACATGGACGAACCCCAGATGCAGGTTAACCTGCGTCAAAGTCGGCGACTCCTAAACAAAGCGCTAACCATTAGTTCAGAATTTGACGCCGAGGCAAAACCGATATTGCGGATTGGGAATGACATTGCCTCTGGAATTGTTCACACCGCCCGTGAACAAGATGCCAGTTTAATTGTTATGAGTTGGCGAAAAAATACCGGATTGCGGGCACGTTTGTTCGGCACAATTATTAACCGAGTATTTTGGGCATCTCACTGTCCAGTTGCGGTAATGCGACTCTTAGATGAACCCGTCAACCTGCGTAAAATTTTGGTACCCGCGAAGAATTTCTCGCCCCAGACAATCCGCACGGTAAGATTTGCTCAACTCCTGGCTGATACCCATCAAGGGGAGGTGAAACTGCTGCACGTTTGTCCGGCTAAAACAGCATCTTCTGACATAGCGGCGATTGAAGATGAGTATATCAATATGCTGAATGTCACGGGAGGGCAGGTAAAATCAGAGGTGCAAGTGATTAAAGCTGACGATGTAGCACTGGCGATTTTGAAAGTAGCTAAGTTAGCGGATATGGTAATTTTGCGCTCTTTGCGTCGCCGTACTATTGCGGGGTTAGGAGTGAGCGATATTACCACACAATTGATTAAAGAACTCACCTGCTCATTAGTGTTGTTTGGAGAACCGTATTAAGAGCAATGGTACTGAAAAGCGTGCATTTTTGGATTGCCGAACAGCTTATCACGGGTACAAAAATCTTTACTCATCACAGTTTCATCTAACATGAATCCCTATACTATTATTCATCAAACTCAACGCCAACGAGTCAGCGATGGTATAACGCGATCGCTCCTGGAAAACTGCGAGAATGCGCCCCGCCTCCTGGTACTCGTTTGGTCTCAACTCGGTGACTTTGACACACTCGAATATACCTTCTGGTTACAGCGAGAGGCTGAACAGTTGCAAGCTAAGGGAATCGCCATTCGTGCAGTAGGGATTGGTAATCTCGATTCAGGAAAACAATTTTGTCACTATACCGGATTTCCGGCGGAGTGGTTGTTTGTTGATTCAGAGGCTCAATTGCATCGCCAGCTTAACCTCTATCCTGGCTTGGGTTTCAAACTTCCGGGACTTTCTACCACGCAAAGAGCCTGGTTGAATCTACTCTTAATGTGTGCGGGGATTGGTAGCCCTGGTACGCTTGCAGAAGTATTTCGTGGTTATCGGGGCGATCGCAATGCACCTCAGCTTATTGGCGATGAGGAAGTTGTCAAAGCGAAACCCTTACCCCCTCTCAAAGGCTCATTTTTTCAATTTGCTGGGGGAAGTGGATATCAGCGCCCCTTTGAACTCGCCACCTTAAGACTACGGAATATGGTAGAAGTGTTAAGTCATTGGAAAACTTATGTCCCCAATCCCGCCTACATGACACAGCGAGGTGCAACCTTCCTCTTTGACGCCGACGGGAAGCTACTATACGAACATCGCGATCGCGGAATACTCGGCTTTGCTGCCAACATGAGCCGCCCCTTATCATTTTTAGATGAAATAGGGTAAAAGGGTAGAAGGGTAGAAGGGTAGCGATCGCATCGATTCCGGAATAAAAGTACAGACAATTGGTGATTGAGTAAGAAAGAAAGTTTTATGTAGGGGCGGGTTTTACTATTATCATTTTTTACCTCACCCAAAGGTAACTAAACCCGCCCCGATGTAGAGACGTAGCATGCTACGTCTCTACACTCCTTCAAAGATATACCTGAATCATGAACTATTGTTTTCCCAAACCCAATTCCCCTTTCCTCTGGATTCCCAGCAATCTTCTCCTCAGCCTTCTCATCTTCATCAGCACAGCCAATGCCGAAATAATCCCCGATAACGATAACTTTTCAACCAACACCAACATTACCAATGGTGAGATTCAAGGCGGAATCCGCACCGGAAATCATCTCCTCCACAGTTTTGAAGAATTTTCTATTCCTACCAACTCCCAAGCCATCTTTAAACTGACTCCCCAAAACCTAGACATAGAAACCATTATTAGCCGCGTCACAGGCAACAAGACATCCATCATAGATGGCATCCTTGCCGCAGATGGCATCGCCAACCTAATCCTGATTAACCCCAACGGAATTCTATTTGGTGCTAATGCCCAACTTAATATCAATGGTTCCTTTTTAGCCAGTACCGCGAATAGTGTTATTTTTGCTGATGGCAGTGAATTCAGCACCACCAATCCCCAACTCCCGCCCCTACTCACCATTAACGTACCGATTGGTTTACAGTTTGGTGAAAATTCAGCACCGATTATTCATCAAGCAAATAGTAACCTGTCGGTAAACCCCGGTCAAACCTTAGCCCTGGTGGGAGGAAATTTATCATTAAATGGAGCCAATTTAACAGCACCACAAGGACGAATTGAATTAGGGAGTGTGGCAAGTTTTGGACAAGTAACTCTGACACCTATACCCACAGGTTTTGCTTTAGACTATTTCGATATACAACGGTTTGGCATGATTAACTTAACCAATGCCACAGCCGTCAATACCAGTGATTTAGGTGCTGGTGGTGGTGGCACAATTCGGGTGCGGGGGGGACAAGTCACCCTGACTCAAGGCTCAAACCTAGTGGCAGAAACCTTCGGTAATGTGAACGGCGGCGGGATTGATATTCAGGCAAATCAGATAAAACTGCAACAAGGTTCCTTTGCTTCTACCTCTACATTTGGTGCAGGTGCAGGAGGTAATCTGACTATTCAGGCTGACCAAGTAGAGGTGACTGGTACAACCCCTCTAGAACCCTCACGGCAGATTTTATTCGCAACATTTAATCCACTCAATCTTAGTAATGGCTTATTTAGCTTTAGTGGTGGACAGGGTGATGCTGGACATTTAACCATTGAAACCGACCAATTGATTGTGCAGAACGGCGCGATGATATTAACCGCAGCCTTGGCTGAGGGTGATGGTGGCAATTTAACCTTAAACGTTTCGGAGTTAGCCGATTTAACCAATGGGTCTCTGTTACTAACAGGAACCACGGATAAAGGAAATGCCGGTGATTTCACAATTACGGCTAATCAATTGAGAGTGCTAGACGGTACATCCCTGAGTACCACGCCTGGGGGTACAAGTCAGGGTCAAGGGGGAAATCTAACCGTAACCGCTGAATTGGTGGAACTCAGAGGAACTCCAGCCAATGCGGTTGTTCCTGGCGGGTTGTTCACAACAACGCTGGGTGCAGGAGATGCGGGGGATTTTACCCTAAATACAGGTCAACTCATTGTGGCGGATGGGTCACAAATCTCAGCGTCGGCGGCGGGTGGGGGACGCGGGGGAAATCTGATGATTAACGCCGATACGGTGGACTTGAGGGGAATTTCTGCTGATGGTCGATTTTTGAGTGGGTTGTTTACCTCGTCATCGCTGTTAACCGTCGAAGGACAAGGAGGAACAGCACCCGCTGGAGATTTAAGGATTACCACACGACACTTAAGTGTGCAGGATGGTGCTCAGATTTCCGCCGCCACTGGGGGGGCGGGTACAGCCGGAACGTTAACGATTAATGCGGCTGAATCGGTAACCGTGGCGGGTGTGGCGACGGGTGTTGATCCCGCTGTCGAACGAGTCTCCTTTGGCATTATTGGGGATGGTATCGTACCCAGTGCGATTGAAGCGAATACGAGTGGTGCAGGTGGCGCGGGGGATTTGCAGATTCAAACAGGAGAGTTAAATGTGAGGGATGGCGCAGAAATTGGCGTCAGGGGGACTGCATCGGGTGCTGCTGGTAATTTGGATATTATCGCTGATTCGATTTGGCTGGACAATCAAGGGGGAATTAGTGCAGCTACGGTGGCGGGGACAGAGGGAAATATTCGACTCGACGCCTCGAATGTGTTGCTGCGGCGCAATAGTCAGATTACGACGAATACCGAGAACAGTGATGGGGGTAATATCCGCATCAATACCGATGCTTTAGTCGCGATCGATAATAGTGATATCACGGCTAATGCTCGTCAAGGTCAAGGGGGTCGTGTTAGTATTACAGCTCAAGGTATTTTTGGCACTCAGTTTCGGGATGAACTGACCCCCAATAGTGATATCACTGCCACATCAGATTTAGGACCACAATTTAATGGTCTGGTGACTCTCAATATTCAGGGGATTGACCCGAATCGGGGATTAGTTCGCTTACCGGAAAGCTTTACTCAACCCAGTGATCAAATTGCCACAGGTTGTGTCGCTGAAACTGGAAATTCCTTTGTCGTGACGGGACGCGGTGGATTACCCGAAGACCCCAGTCAAATTTTACGTGGTCGAACCCTTTGGCAAGATTTGCGTTCTTTGGATTGGAATGAAGAAAATCTGGAGGAGACGGGACGTGGAGAGAATCGACAGCAATTCCCATCGACAAGGGAGACAATACATCCAGATGAAAACCTGACCTCTCGCCGTTCTTCTATTGTGGAGGCTAAAGGATGGGTTATTGATGGCGATGGTAATGTTGAATTGGTGGCTGATATGCCGAATAATAGACTGAGGGGGTTGGAGTCATCCAGAAAATCTTATTGTTATTAAATAAAACAGTAGGTTGGGTCGAGGTACGAGACCCAACACAAGCCAATGCTGCAAGGGATAGAGCAGAAGGGGAAGCAGGGGGAGAAAAGGTTAAATTTAGAGGCTATCCGAGCGGTATGGCAACAGAAGTTAACTTGATACTGTTGGGTTTCACTCCGTTCAACCCAACCTACTTTAGTAATGACTTAAATTAACAATCACCTATGGGAAGTTTTATTCAAAAAAAATCATTTATATTACTTTTATTAACCGGGAATTTATTTGTTGACTTACTGGTTTCAAGTAAGATAGCTCATGCCCAGGTTATCCCTGATGACACATTGCCCCAAAATACAGTGGTCACTAAAGATGGTAATATTAGTGAGATTCAACAAGGGACAAGAGTAGGCGATAATCTATTCCACAGTTTTGAGGAGTTTTCTGTTTTTGAAGGTTCAACAGCATTTTTTAACCTGGAAATGATTAATCAGGATGTCCAAAATATTATCAGCCGAGTTACAGGCAATACCCCATCCAAAATTAATGGCACAATTAAAGTTAATAATGCCGCAAATTTATTTTTAATTAACCCTCAAGGTATTGTCTTTGGCGCGAACGCCCAACTCGATGTTGACGGCTCCTTTTTAGCCAGTACAGCCAATAGCATTCAGTTTCCCGATGGGCGGGAGTTTAGCGCCACCAATTTCTCAACCCCACCCTTATTATCAATAAATGTACCCATTGGTTTGCAATTTGGTTCAAATCCGGCTCCAATCAGCAATCAATCGACGGCTGGCTTACAAGTAAATTCAGGTCAAACCTTAGCCCTAGTGGGTGGCGAACTGCGGTTTCCGGGAGGACATTTGACAGCATCCCAAGGGCGAATTGAATTAGGTAGTGTTGGGGACAATAGTTTTGTCCAGATTACGCCAACGATGAATGGTTTTACGTTGGGATATGAGGGGGTAGATAATTTTCAAGATATAAACCTTTCTCAGCAATCTGTCGTCGATGTTAGTGGTGAAGGTAGCGGTTTTATTAACATCCAAGGGGGTCAGGTGAACCTAAGCCAAGCATCACAAATTCTGGCGAATACAACGGGTAATCGTGACGGTGGTGATATTACGATTCAAGCGGAACAATTGAACCTAAAAGAGGGCGCTTTTGTTTCGGCGTCTACCTTTGGTGATGGGGCGGCTGGTCGCTTGATGGTCAATGCTGCATTAGTGGAAATTATTGGCATAAGAAATCTACAAGAGGTATTAGATACACTTTTTGAGGAGAAAACAATTACCCTTCCGGAGTTGGGTACGGGTCTATTTTCGCTAAGTTTCGGTTCTGGTGCGGCAAATAGCTTAATCATTAATACGGAAACATTAAGTTTGCAAGAGGGTGGTTTTATCTCAACCTCTCCCTTTAGCACGGGTTCAGGCGGCGATATGATGGTGAGGGCGTCTGAATCGGTGGAATTGGTGGGTTCAGAACTATTTGCTGATAGTTATGGTAAGGGAGATGCAGGTCAAATAACCGTACAAACCCGACAGTTAAGGGCTAGCGAAGGAGGTGGAATATTTAACTCTACTTTTGATGCAGGGCGTGGCGGAAATGTACTAATTCAAGCATCCGATTCCATTGAACTAATGGGTACAACACCTGATGGTCGATTCAAAAGTTCTATTGCGTCTAATGCGTTTGAGGATGCGACTCAAGCCACGGGAAATGTGATCATTGAAACTCGACGCTTAACCATTCAGGATGGTGCGGGAATTGGCGGTGCTACATTAGGTGCAGCTCAAGGTGGAACGATAAAGATTCAGGCGTCAGAGAGTGTGGAACTAATTGGCACTTCGGCGAATGGTCTAGAATTGAGTAGTTTGAATACACAAAGTTTTGGCAAAGGCGCGGCGGGGGATATTGAGGTTTATACTAGGCGATTAGTCCTGCGTGATGGCGGAGTGATTTCAACCACCACGCAAGATGCTGGGCGGGCGGGACGAGTTGTGATTCGAGCCTCAGAGTCTGTAGAAGTGAGTGGTGTTTCCGCTGACGGCAAGTTTCCCAGTAGTTTGCGCTCAGATGCATCCTCTGATTCTGTTCCCAGTGGTTTTATTCCACCGCCTCAGACTGAGGTATTGGGAGAAGCGGGGGATGTGACGATTGAGACAGGACGTTTAATTATCCGAGATGGAGCAGAAGTCACGGTCAATGGGGAAAAGTTCGCCGCCGCAGGGAATTTGAGAGTTGATGCTGATTTAATTTGGTTAAAAAACGGTAGTCGAATTTCAGCGACAACGCGAGCGGGGACAGAGGGCAATATTACGCTGCAAACGCAGAATTTGTTGCTACAGAATCAGAGCCAAATCAGCACGAATGCGGAGAATGCTAATGGCGGTAATATTAGAATTGATACGGGTAATTTAGTAGCACTTAACAATAGCGATATTAGTGCTAATGCTCAAGCTGGAGCAGGGGGTCGGGTTACGGTTAATGCGTTTGGTATTTTTGGTACGCAGTTTCGAGAAGCGCTAACTCCAGAGAGTGATATTACGGCGACATCAGCACTTGGAGCTGAGTTTAAAGGGATTGTCAATATCAATATTCAAGCAATTGATCCCAATCAAGGATTAATCCGGTTACCAGAAAACTTTATTGAACCCAATAACCAAATTGTTACAGCTTGCGATGTGGAGCAAGGTAATTCCTTTGTGGTAACTGGACGAGGAGGTTTACCCGAAGACCCCACTCAAACCCTGCGAGGTCGAACCCTTTGGCAGGATTTACGGGTTCTGGCGTTGAATGAAGAGGAGGGGGATTATGTAGAGACGTTGCATGTACCGTCTGGGAGCGGGGCTAGTAGAGACGTGACTGTAGAAAGTCTGGGAGATAGGGGAGAATCTCCTTCTGAGCGTCGCTCACCTATCGTAGAAGCCCAAGGATGGATCATTAATTCCCAAGGTCAGGTTGAGTTAGTGGCTCATGTTCCTGACGTTACTCCCCACAGTTCCTGGTATAAATCAGCAACATGCTTAAATTAAGTTATAAGCACGTCCTCGAACGAAATTAAGCCCTGAACTAAAGTTCGGGCTAAAAGCTTAAACCCGTTAAAACGGGTTCATATCATGTCCTGACGATTGCCCATAATTGCAAAGCTGTAAAAACAAGGATTGCAGTGACTTTTTTGCCCCGCATCAGACTGAAAATGGCTGTAAGGCGATCGCGAACTCAAAAAATAGCGATATTCTCCTCACGCCTCAAGGTTTTCAGTCGCTGTATCGGGTTAGGATTACTCACATTGTTCCTGATAATGTGGGTGTTTCCCACCCTAGCGCAGCATCCGCCGATACCGCTTACGGGATCAACTCAGATTCAAGTCTTGAGTCGGGAACAGTATCACAGGGAACAGGATATAAACTCAGTTCAGGAGGATGACAATGCTTTAACTCAACTCGAACAAGGTAAAGCCCTCTATGCAGCGGGGCGCTTTTGGCAAGCGATTAGGGTTTGGCAACAGGCGATGCAAGGGTATCAAGATCGAGGCGATCGCATCCACCATGCCCTGAGTTTAAGTTATCTCTCCTTAGCCTATCAAGAGTTGGGACAATGGCAGGAGGCGGAACAAACGATTACCCAAAGCTTAAATCTAGTCGCTAATCTGCTCAAACCCACCCCCAATCATCAACGCCTTCTCGCCCAACTACTGAATACTCAAGCCAGTCTCCACTATGCCCAAGGACAAATGGAAGCGGCTTTAGATACCTGGAAACAGGCAGAACAGGCGTATCAAGACGCGGGGGATCAAACGGGTATATTCGGGAGCCAAATTAATCAAGCCCAAGTTCTACAAGCGTTGGGACTCTATCGGCGATCGCAGATTACCTTAGAGCGAGTGCAAACCCAACTCCAAACTCAAGCCGATTCGTTACTCAAAGCCGCCGGATTACGGAGTTTGGGCGTCGCGCTGCAAGTGGTGGGTAATCTGGAGGAATCACAACAGGTTTTGCAGCAAAGTTTGGCAATAACTCAGCGCTTCGATTCAGCATCAGACCAAAGTGCGACGCTATTTAGCCTGGGAAATACAGCTAGAGCGTTACAAGAATTTGAAGAGGCGATCGCCTATTATCAACAAGCCGCCTCAACAGCAATCAGCCCTCTCACCCAAGTTGAAGCCCAACTTAACCAACTCAGCCTGCTGATTGAAACCCAAAATTGGACAGACACCCAAACCTTAGTCCCCCAAATTTACGCTCAATTATCCAACTTACCCCTAAATCGGGCGGCGGTTTATGCTCAAGTGAATTTTGCTGAGAGTTTGATAAAAATGGGGAGCAGAGGTGCAGGGGATCAGAGGGAGATGGGGGAGTTATCTCAATACTTAGTCAGGGCGGGTTTTGTAGACACGTTACCACCATCAATAGCTAACAGAAAGTCTCTAAACCCGCCCCTACACCCTCAAAACCATACCCTCGAAGATCATAAAGGGTTTCCCCGCGCGATCGCCCAATTGTTAGCTAGAGCGATCCACCAAGCCAGACAGCTTAATGATACAAGAGCCGAGTCTTACGCCTTGGGTCAATTGGGACATCTTTATATGGAGACACAGCAGTGGTTAGAGGCGCGAGGGTTAACGGAGAAGGCGTTAACTTTGGCGCAAGGAATACAAGCCACTGAAATCGCCTATCGTTGGCAATGGCAACTGAGTCAGATACTCCAACATCAAGGTAATCTGACAGGCGCGATCGCGGCAAATCGAGAAGCGGTTCATACCCTGCAATCCTTACGCAGTGATTTGGTGGCGATTAATCCTGATGTACAATTTTCCTTTCGAGAAACCGTTGAACCGATTTATCGCAATTTGGTGGAATTGCTCTTAAGAAATCAGCCGACGCCAGAGCAGCTCCAAGAAGCTCGTGAAACCATTGAATCCCTGAGATTAGCAGAATTAGAGAACTTCTTTCGGGAAGCCTGTTGGCAAGTGCAACGCCAAGCTATTGACCAGATTGATCCCCAAGCTTCGGTCATTTACCCGATTATTTTGCCCAATCATTTGGCGGTTATTGTCTCCCTACCCGGAAAACCCCTGCGCTATTTTCAAACTGATGTAACTGAGACTCAAATCGACAGCACCATTGAGCAACTCCTACAAGCCTTAAATCCCGTGTGGTCTACTAAAGAACGGTTACGCCTGTCCCAACAAGTTTATGATTGGCTGATTCGACCGATTGAACAAGAGTTAAAAGAGAATGAGATTAAAACCCTGGTCTTTGTTCTGGATGGTGCGTTGCGGAATTTGCCCATGGCGGCGCTCTACGATGGAGAGCAGTATCTGATTGAAAACTACAATATCGCGCTATCCGTAGGATTACAACTGATCGAGCCGCGATCGCTCCTTCCTCAGCAACTGAAAGCCTTAACTGCTGGACTCACCGAGGCGCGGGACGGTTTTCCGGCTCTCCCCGCTGTGGAATTGGAAGTGGAAAACATCGCCGCCCAAATTCCGACTAAGGTCTTTTTAAATCAACAGTTTACCCATCAAGCGCTGCAAGAGCAAATTGAAGCGACTCCCTTTCCAGTGGTTCATCTAGCGACTCATGGACAGTTTAGTTCCAAAGCCGAGAACACATTTCTGCTCACTTGGAATGGGCGGATCAAGGTGAAAGATCTGGATCAACTCCTGCAAACCAGACAGCGACAGAATACCAACCCGATTGAACTGCTCGTTCTCAGTGCTTGCCAAACGGCGACAGGGGACAAGCGAGCGGCTTTGGGATTGGCTGGATTAGCCGTGCGATCGGGCGCTCGTAGTACTCTAGCAACCTTATGGTCAGTTAATGATGAATCGACGGCTCAGTTGATGGTTGAGTTTTATCGACAACTCACCCAATCTCAAGTGAGTAAAGCCCAAGCCCTGCGTCAGGCTCAACTCACTCTTCTACGTCAACCTAATTATCAGCATCCCTTTTACTGGGCGCCCTTTGTCTTAGTCGGAAATTGGCTTTGACGCAAAGCCTGTTCCCTGAATGACAGAAGGCAGAGGGGAACAGTAGTGCGAGCGTCTCGCTCGCTATTAGTCTCGCTCGCTATTAGTCTCGCTCGCTATTAGTCTTGCTCGCTATTAGTCTCGCTCGCTATTAGTCTTGCTCGCTATTAGTCTTGCTCGCTATTAGTCTTGCTCGCTATTAGTCTTGCTCGCTATTAGTCTTGCTCGCTATTAGTCTTGCTTGCTATTAGTCTCGCTCGCTATTACAGCGCTTCGCGCTGTCATGAAGTACAGTCAGTAGATCAAAGTCCCCCTTTTTAAGGGGGATTTAGGGGGATCGACAATGTACCGCATAGCAGAGCAAACTGCTGTAAGCTGTCATGCATTTAAATTGGGTATTAGTAGCGAGCAAGATGCAAAGCCTGCGGCATGGCTTCGCTAAACGCACTACAAGGCTTTCGCCATTATTGACATTAAGGTTTAAATGCCGAACAGCTTAGCTATTGGGTAGAATTTTTTATCTATCGAGGCTGAGAAGCTTGCACTAAATCAACTTTAATCGTCGTCAAAAGCTTTATTTTTAAGGGTTTCCGGTTTTTGCAGTAAGCCCTACCTATTGTCTAAGTATTGACAAACGTGAAGAATTTATGTTTATAGGCACGGTTCATTCCACGTTATGATACTATACTGGGTATTAATAATAATTAAGGGGTGTGACCCCACACTCCACGATAAAAACTAAGTGTTAACCGGGGCGACACATCCAGGGTTGTAGGTACTCTCTCATTCTTCAGTTGCTTTACTAGGGAATTGGTATGCTCAAAAATAAATAGACAAATTGCCATTAATTTAGTAAAATACCTGTTTTATTTGTCTGTCTGTTATGGGATGCCGCTTAAAATCCCTGTGATGCACTACAACTCATTCTTCTTCACGAGGGTTTTTTATCATGGCTTGGAAACATACACCTCAACCGCTTGCATTTTTGTCAGTAGGTCTTTTCCTAAAGCTGCTACTGGTTGGTAGTTTAGCTGTATCATTACGTGCTGAAACCATACCCCTGTCTGAAACAGCCAGTGCGACCTTTATTCCCGACAGGAAAGGAGCGCCCAAAGATTCAGCCGGGGGAGCCTCACGGGATGGTGGTGTATGCCCCAATGACACAAGTGAGCTGGGAACATCAGTCGCACCGTTCCAATTAGCCACAAATCATGGATTCACGGTAGCCGAACGTCCCACATTCTTTGTTTACATCCCACCAACAGTAGCTCAAGACGCTGTATTTATTCTCAAGGATGAAACAGAAGAGTATTTCTACCAAAAAACCGTATCACTTCCTAACCAGAGAGGTTTGGTCAGCTTTAAACTACCCATTGATGCACCAACTCTGGAAATTGGCAAGACTTATCAGTGGTCGTTTTTACTCATTTGCGGACAATCCCTCCGACCCGATAGTCCTAAAGTAGAAGGGCAAATTCAGCGCATTCAACCTGATCCCGCCTTACTCAGCAAACTTCAGCCATGGTCTCCTGTCGATAGAGCCGCTTTTTATGGAGAGGAAAGTATTCAATAAGTAGGGCTTGCTGCATGAGTGTAGATGGTATACCACACAAGGGTGGAAAGCCATTTTTTGACCCAACCAGTGTTTTCGTTTTGATGCCTAAACGGTCAAAAACCTTGCCATGCAAGCTTAAAAAGGCGTTTTTATTAGGGGGATTTGACCAGACATGATACAGCGCTTTGCGCTGTAATAAAGTACAGTAGATCAAAGTCCCCCTTCAGATCCCCCTTCCGTCCCCCTATTAGATCCCCCTCCCGTCCCCCTTAAAAAGGGGGAAGCCAGCGGATGCTTCGCTTTTTGTTCCATGGGGGAAACCAGATGTTGCTTCGCTTTTATTGCACGGGGATGCGAGGGGGATCGACAATGTACCGCATAGCAGAACAAACTGCTGTATCAAACGTCAATTTGAGGAAAGATGCCCAAAATCTATCTGTGGGCATTTTTTATTAATTAACTAGATGTGAGACCATAAGTAAGTCGTTGATGATAGCGTCAATGGCAATAGTTTCATTAAACATTAAATATGTACCTCTTTGAAAAAGCATCTGAGGGGAATTCAATTAGCTGAAGTCAGATTTAAAAATAAAAAGGAGGAAATTTGCAAATTACGAAGGAGTTAACAAACCACTCATTTGAGTATTATTACTTAGTCTTTTTTGGAATCACTCTTGTCCGATACTTTCTTATTGCTGGGGGAGCCTATTGGCTCTTTTATGTCGTTCTGGGAAAGTTCCTCGCCAACAACAGTTTGCGTCTGAAGCCACTGATGAATGATTCCATCAGAAATGATATCGTATTATCGATTTTATCGGCAACTGTTTTTGCTTTTTGTGCAGCGCTAATCTTATCAGAGTACGGTTTGGGAGTAACACTCCTCTATACTAACCCAGATGACTATGGACTGTGGTATATAGGAGTTAGTTTTGTTGCCGTGCTTGTGCTTCAGGATACATACTTTTACTTTATCCACCGCCTTTTTCACCACCCTTGGCTGTTTAAATGGATGCATTCTGGGCACCACCGTTCGGGAGAACCAACGCCCTGGAGTTCCTTCGCCTTTGATCTACCCGAGGCAATTATACAGTCACTCTTCTTTGTGGTTGTAATCTTTATCGTTCCGCTCCATTTCATCACCTTGGCGGCGGCACTAATTACGATGACAATATGGGCAGTAGTGTCTCATCTGGGATTCGAGCTATTTCCCTCATCATTTCTTCACCACTGGCTGGGGAAGTGGTTTATCGGGGCAACATATCATTCGATACATCATCGCCAGTACACTGTACACTACGGATTGTACTTTACGTTCTGGGATAAGTTGCTTGGTACTTAACTGCCTTGGATGTCCAGCCCCCACCTCCGTAAGTTAGGCGTTTGGCAAAAGAATAGCGTAAAAATCGGAATGTGGGTGAATCCATATCGTTTACAATAAGTACATTCGCTCACAAGTTCTTTCAATTTACACGGCTAAGAATCATTAGGTTATGCTGCAAAGACTATATGTACACAACTTCAGATGCCTAGAAAACTTTGAGCTAATCCTAAAGGGAATGCCATCTGCTCTGTTGATTGGAAAAAATGGTTCAGGTAAATCAACAATTGCCGATGCATTAGAAGTACTTCAGAAAATTAGTCAAGGTGTCAATAGAATACGCGACCTTGAACAATTAGACATTATTAGCTCGAAAGATTTTGCTCGAAGAAGATCTGATGTTCCGATTCGCTTTGAAATAGAAGTATTACTTGATCATAAATTGTACAACTATGTTTTAGCATTAGAGTTACCGGAAAAATTTAGCGAACTGCGAGTTTCTGAGGAGCAATTGCTAGTTTCAGGAGATCCAATTTACTCTCGAAAAGAAGCTCAAGTCACTCTTTACAGCAGCACCCAAAATCGTGAGGCTCAGTTTCGGTTGGATTGGCATCTGGTTGCCCTTCCCGTAATTCAGGAGCAATCTGAGACTGATCCGCTTCATATTTTTAAGACTTGGCTAGCTCAGATGATCATTTTAGCGCCAATCCCCAGCTTGATGACAGGAGACTCCAAGGGCGACACCTTGGAGCCAAGGCGAGATGGTTCAAACTTTGGGGAGTGGATTTCTGGATTACTCAGTCGCTATCCTGCTGCCTACACAAAGATTTATAGATATCTCCGAGACGTTATGCCAGATATTCAAGATTTTTTGAATCAACCAGTTGGCAAAGACTCCAAAAGCATGATTGTTCGGTTTGAAGCCAATAATGCGAATCTTCATATTAATTTTAAAGACTTATCTGACGGTGAAAAATGCTTTTTTGTTTGCGCTGTTGTGTTAGCTGCTAACGAATATTATGGTTCAAGTTTTTGCTTTTGGGATGAACCGGAAAATTATCTTTCCTTATCAGAAATTGGTTATTTTGTAATGTCATTGCGACGTTCATTTAAGCAGAAAGGACAAATTTTAGCGACATCACACAATGAAGAGGCTATCCGAAAGTTTTCGGATGACAATACTTTTGTCCTTGATCGAAAAAGTCACTTAGAGCCAACTTTGGTCAGATTGCTCAGTGATATTCCTGTGACAGGCGATCTGATAAATACCTTGATTTGTGGCGACATAGAGCTATGAGTCCAAACCAGTATAAACCTCACATTCTGGGAGCATCCCATTTTGGAAAAGAGAGAAAAGTTATTCGCGATTATAACTCGCGAATAATTACTTAATCTAAATATTAGATATCTTCTTGCTCAGAGTCAAAAGAAATATCTAGTAAGCTATTTTTAAGAGAATCAATAGTTTTTTGTAATTCGGACACTATCGTTCTTCTGGCGACAGACATCACAGAAGCAACATGGGCTTCACATCCAGCCTTACCTAAGTGCTTATATTTACTTAACTTGTGTGTGTCACTTGTGGTTGTGAAAGTGGGTGAACTAGCCTGTAGTTTGTAGTACCAGTAAACTTTTTGTGACTGTCGGACTTGATAACGTGCTACCCAAGCATCTGCTGGGGCGAGTTTTCCTTGACGCTCAAAGAAACTTTGGTAGGTTTCAAGACTAGCAATTGCCGTCTGTAAACGAGTTATTCTTTCCAGCTTATCGTGTTGTGACTTTCTGGAAACCCTTTTGCCCATTTTTCTATCTCCATGATGATATATTCGCCATTCTAACTCGCGAATTTATCAAAAATGGGCGGTACTTCAAGTCCTTATATCAATTCTCTGTAAAAATGCGCTTAATAATTAGGGAAGTTGGCATTAAATAGCCAGTTGACCGTTTAAATAAGCACAACGAAGTTGTAAAATGTTAACCACGTTTTCTTTGAGCCACTGGGCGCCAGTTAGTTTAACACGATGGCTAATTTGTTTGACGGCTGACTCGACGGCTCCGCTGCCAATTGAACAAATTTGTTCCTGTTGATAAGATTGATAATTGATTAACCTTTGACGGTGCTTGTTTAGATAGCTAATAAAGTTGTTTCCTCCTAGGGGTTGAGCTGACTTCAACAACTTTATCGCCTCGGATGCCTGTCCCGTCCACAGGTCAGCTTCTAACTGGTCTTTGATAGATTTTTTGGTTTCTATTTTATGCAGGTTTTCGGTCAGGTGATACCAGTCTAAAACTTCGATTCTATCCTTATTCTCCCCAATTTCGGCAAAGATGTTCCATATCCCATCATGTCCATCCCCTAAACAGTACAAGGGTGAGGTTAATGTTTGACTATTTATCCAATCCGTTAAAGATAGATTATCTTGAAAGAAAGCTCCGTAATAAATTCCTTGTAAGCGAGCTGTTTTATATTCTTGCCAAAAACTCGGTTCTCCTTTCTCTGCCGTCCTCAAGCGAATTTTTCCGCCATCAACGCTTATCTCTGATAATCCTTGTTTGAGATCCGGAAGCGGTAATTCAATTTGATTCACTTTCCGATGATGCGTGGAGTGACCAACTTTTAGCCCCGTTAACAAATACAAATCACTCTCCGCATTTTGATAAGATTCATTGGCGCTTAAAAGAAGACAGCATTTTTCTAGCAAAGGGCTATGGCGTGTATAGGCTTCTATCCCTAAAGCATCTGCTTGTTTTTTGGTAATCTTTAGTTTTCCCAGGCAGCTTTTTAGGGTTCGGGTTTTCCCGCGTCGGGTTTGGGTTTTTTGGGTGATAAAAAAAGGGCGATTTGGGGACTAACGTATTCTAAAATTTGGTTTCTGACTGTAATTTCGATGTCAGCTAGGGTTTCTAAACTGTCTGTGTCACTATTGTTGTACAGAATCTCACTTGCTCGTCTTAAACAAGCTTCCAGTTCCAGGCGTTCGGCTTGGTTCATCAGTAAACTTTGTGAATATCTCCATCTATATTATGTCACCTTGAGTCGTTCAAGTATACACGGAGATTTAATTCGCGAGTAATAACCGCGAATTAAAAATCGACCTTTCCCGGCTATTTGCCAAAATGGGATGCTCCCCACATTCTTGTGTTACCTGAAGACGATGCTAATCGCCAGATTGCCAACGGATTTATTCAATCTCCCAACCTTAATGCTCGTGCTATTCAGGTTTTGCCACCCGCTGGTGGTTGGCAAAGAACCGTGGAACAATTCACGAATGATTATGTGCGAACAATGCGAAAATTCCCACAAAGAATGATAGTGTTGCTGATTGACTTTGATAACCGTGAAAATCGGTTGAGTTACGCACAGAGTCAAATTCCAGATGACCTCAAAGAAAGAGTATTCATTCTGGGAGTGCAATCTGAACCTGAGAATTTAAAGCGAGATATCAACAAAAGTTTTGAGGAAATTGGAGACGTTCTAGCACAAGACTGTTCGGATAACACGAATGAATTGTGGGGACATGAGCTTCTCAAACATAACAAAACTGAGTTAGAGCGTATGATTTTATCTGTCAAACCCTTTCTGTTCAATTAAAAGTTACACCCTTTTGCCACGGCGATTAAAATCGTTGCTACATAAACATACAGCGCTTTTCAACTAAGTTATCAAGCAGGTTTTATGGGCGCACGTCGGTGCGCCCCTACAGTGTTGGTGCTTGGCGCAAAGGAATCATTTTAAAGACGCGAATCAAATCGGCTTGACGAATCGGTTTACTAATATAATCATCCATCCCCGCCTTTAAACACGTTTCTCGATCTTCCTGCATCGCATTAGCTGTCAACGCAATAATCCAAGGGCGCTGGGAGTAGTTTTGGCAAATATAACGGGTAGCGGTTAAACCATCCATTTCTGGCATCTGTACATCCATCAATATTACGTCATAAGATTGACGGGAGATGGCATCAAGAACTTCCTGTCCATTACTGACCAAATCAGCTTGATAACCTAAACGTTTCAACAGCAATAATTCTACCTTTTGATTGACTATATTATCTTCAGCCAAAAGAATCCGTAACGGCAACTGTTGGGCAAGAGGTGAATCTCCAGATTCTGGTGAAGCAGGCTGAGACTTAATAGCAGTCGCTTGCCTTCCTAAAACTTGAGTCAACGTATTATAAAGTTGCCCAAGTTTAATCGGTTTAGGTAAACAAGCAGCAAAATGACGCTCAATTAAAGACGTTTTAGTCGTCATTTTTCCTATAGGCGTTAATAATACCAAAGGCAATTCTTTGAAACCTGATTGGTTGTGGATTTGTAGACCCAGAGTTAGCCCGTTCATTTCGGGCATTTGCCGATCGATAATTGCCACATCAAAGGCTTCTTTCTGATTGAGCCAAGCCAAGGCTTCATTTCCCGATTGAGTACTTCGGGCAATCATGCCCCAACATTGGGTTTGCTGGGTTAAAATTTGGCAACTTGTCGGATTATCATCAATAATTAAAACTCGTTTACCTGCAAGCTGAGGTTGAGGAGTTATTAAATTCGGTTCAGACGCATCTTGATCTACGCTTAAAACAACACAGAAGGAAAAAGTAGACCCTTCACCCAAGGTACTGTCTACCCAAATTTCTCCCCCCATCATTTCACTTAATTGTTTAGAAATAATTAAACCTAGTCCCGTACCCCCATACTGGCGAGTGGTTGAAGAATCCAGTTGACTAAAGCGTTGAAACAAACGGTTAAAACGGTCTTTAGGAATACCAATTCCTGTGTCTTTTACCGAAAACAAAATACAAACAGTCGGCGAGGTATGGCTATCCTGGTTTTGAGTCGAATTGGTGACATAGCAATGTTCAACCTTGACTGAAACGCTAACTTCCCCCACATCAGTGAACTTAATTGCATTACTCAACAAATTGATCAGAATTTGGCGCAGGCGGGTGACATCTCCGACCAGAGTAGAGGGGACTTCTGGATCAATAAAATAAGTTAATTCTAATCCCTTTTGTACGGCTTTGGGCGCAAACAGATCAACAGCGGTTTCCAGACAGTCACGTAGATTAAAGGGTTTGAATTCAAGTTCTAGTTTACCCGATTCAATCTTGGCAAAATCTAACACATCATTAATTGTGATCAGTAGGGTTTCCCCACTTTGGCGAATCGTTTCTACCAAATCCTGTTGATGGGCATCCAGTTTTGTATTCTCTAAAATTCCGGTTAACCCAATCACCGCATTCAGAGGGGTGCGGATTTCATGGCTCATGGTTGCCAGGAATTCACTTTTCGCTCGGTTAGCGGCTTCTGCGGCTTCTTTTGCCTCTGCTAGGGTAGCGTTTTGAGCTTGGAGTTGCTGTTGAATATGGCGTAAAGTTAGTTGGGTTTTAACCCGCGCTATCACTTCTTCGAGTTGAAAGGGCTTTGTAATATAGTCTACGCCACCCACTTCAAAGGCTTTCACTTTATCCCAGACTTCATCAAGGGCGCTCAAGAAAATTACCGGAATTTCGGCGGTTTTCTCGTCAGCTTTCAAGCGTTGACAAACTTCATACCCATCCATTTCCGGCATTTTAATATCCAGCAAAATTAAATCTGGCGGATCAGTATTAACCGCATTCAGTGCCTGTTTCCCACTAATGACCCGACGAACTTCATAGCCTTGGTTCGCCAGCATGGTAAACAAAATACGTAAATTATCAGGGATATCATCGACAATTAATATGTCTCCCTTGATGGCTTGAGATTGACGTTCACTCATGAAGGAGGGGCTGTGTTAAATCCACTATGCGATCAAAACAAAGGGTGTTAACCCATTGGGTTAAGGTTTGAGCCAGAGATAGTTGCTCTTCTGGAATTTGGGCAATAAGCTGGATTATCACTTTCTCTCTAGCGCTGAGTGCAGCTTTGTGCAGTTGTGCCAGCCATTCAATCGGCATTTGTGCCAACCTTTCTTGTAAAGCAGTTTCCTGCAAGGGTGCTGGCAACGTATCCGGCGATGTGAGAGAGAGAGGTTCAGCTTCTGCATACAAATAACGCACGCCTAAATGTTGCGCCATTTTTTCAAAGATAACCTCTTCCTGAAACGGCTTGCTAACGAAATCGTCGCAGCCTGCGGACAAAACAACCGATCGCTGTTTATCGAAAACACTAGCAGTCAAGGCTATAATTACCGTGGCTTGACCCTGCAACGATTGTCGAATTCGACGAGTGGCTTCATAACCATCCATCACAGGCATCCGCATATCCATCCAAATCAGGTGAGGTTGCCAACTCTGACAACGTTCAACAGCTTGCTGTCCATTTTCCGCTTCCTGCACCTCAAACCCCATCGGTGCGATTAGATTAACCAGCAACACCCGACTTTCCCATTTATCATCAGCAATCAGAATCCGATAGGTGGGTTGATTGGGGGCTAAACCAATCGCCCGTTTAGACTGTTGAATCTCAATGTCAGCCGCTTGAGCGGGATTAACCTTAATTGTAAACCGAAACGTTGTTCCTTGACCCAATACACTGCTGACGGCGATGGTTCCTCCCATCAGTTGGACAAATTTCTGGCTAATCGGTAAGCCTAATCCTGTGCCTTCTTGAGATTTGCGCCCGGTTTCGGTTTGGATAAAGGCTTCAAATAAGGTATCGAGTTCGGCTGAGTCAATTCCTGGACCTGTGTCTTCGACTGCAAAGGTGATGAGGGATTGAGGATTGGGGATTGGGGATTGGGCAATTATATCCCGTTCCCCAAACAGGGCGGGTTTAGTGTAGAGACGCGCCATGGCGCGTCTGTGCAAGGGGGTAACCTTATCAGTCAAACCTGGTTCTACAGATTGGTTTCCCGACGTGCCTAGAGACATGCCATGGCACGTCTCTACAGACAAGGTTACACTCCCTTCCCCGGTAAATTTAATTGCATTTCCCAATAAATTAATTAAAACCTGACGCAACTTACTCTCATCCGTCCGCACATATTGGGGAACGTCAGAATCACAATTAAAGATTAGCTGTAAGCCCTTTGATGCCGCTTTGAGCTGGAGCATTTCTTCTAAACTTTTGAGTAAGCGATACAGATCAAAACTGGTTTCATTCAGTGTAATCCGACCCGCTTCTATTTTAGACATTTCTAGTACATCATTGAGCAACGTGAGTAAATGCTCACCACTGCGAGCAATAATTCCTAAATACTCCTGTTGAGTTGAAGTTAACGTCGAGTCGCGGGTCATTACTTGGGCAAAACCCAGAATCGCATTCAAGGGAGTCCGTAGTTCATGACTCATATTCGCTAAAAACTCACTTTTAGCCCGGTTCGCCGCATCAGCCGCTTCTTTGGCATCTTTGAGTTGAGCCATGAGAGCGGCTTGTTGTAGCGCCACGCCCAACTGATTACTCACCTGTGTCAGTAAACTAATTTCTGCGGCGTCCCAATGACGGGGACTGGAGTTTTGATACGCCCCCAATAATCCCCACAGCTTGTCACCGACAAAAACCGGGCTTAAACAGTAAGCTTTGATATGAAATACCTCTAACAATTTGACATGGCAGGTCGAGTAAATCCTTTGGTAAATATCATTAACGACAATATTTTCATGACTTTTGAATCGGCCCCCTTGATTTTTTTGTAAACAGGTATCTGACCAAACCGATTTCAGCTCAGAACCGACTAAGGGCGACCAACCTGATGCTACTGATTCGGAGACAAAATCTCCACTCCAGTCCGGATTAAATTGATAAACTACGACGCGATCGCAGTTAAGAATTTGCCGTACTTCTTGGGTCGTCGTACTAAAAATCTGATCAATATCTAAGGTTTGGCGAATGCTTTCAATCACCCGTGCTAATGCCCGCGCCTGTTCAGCAGCCTTGGCTTGCTGGACGGCTTGAGCTTGCAATAACTCCAAATATTCCGACTGTTGCAATGCTACCCCTAATTGGGCTGCCACTTGCATAAGTAACTTAACTTCCCGTTCTTGCCAATGGCGGGGTTTACTATGTTGAAAAGCACTCAGCATTCCCCATAGTTTTTCCCCTTTAAATAACGCCACAACCGCAAAGGATTTAATCCCAAATGATTCTAAGGTTTCAATATGACAATCGGTTAAATTTGCTTTATAGATATTATCAGCAAAAAATGCTTCATTGTGGCGTAATCGACCACCTTGATATTTACTTAAATAGGTATCATCCCAAGCACTCCCCACCAGTTTTGGTAAATCTCCTGCTTCCGATTCAAAAATAAAATCGCCGAAATAATCCTCGCGGAATTTATAAATGGCAATTCGTTCAACATCCAACAATTGCCGGACTTCGGTAGCCGCCGTTTGGAAAATTGTATCTAAATCTAACGTTTGGCGAATTTTATCGATAACCTGAGCTAACGCCCTTTCCCGTTCCGCTTCCTGGGCTAACTCATCCGCCCGTTGTTGTAATTGCGCCTCCAGTGTGGTTTGCAATTCTGCCGATCGCCGTTGGGCTTTTCCGAGGAGTTCAGCTTGTTGAATCGCTACCCCTAATTGAGCGCTAATTTGCACCAGAAAATTAATATCTGTCTCATCCCAGGATCGCGGTGCGGAATTTTGAAACGCGGCTAAAAGTCCCCAGAGGTTTTTACCTTTGTAAATCGCAATAATTGTGTATGCTCTTGCCTGATAGCGTTCTAAGCTTTGAATATAGCAATCCGAAAACCCGGCGGTATAAATATCACGACAAACCCGAAAGACTTCACCTTTGATAAAGTCCCCGCCTTCAGTTTGCTGGAGATAGGTATCAATAATTTGAGGATTGGCTAAGGATTTAATACTACAATTACTAATATTTTGGCATAACTGGGGATCTTGATATTGCCCTTGGACTAATGGTTTCCAGCCCTCAGCCACCGATTCAACCACGAATTCACCACTCCAATCGGGATTAAACCGATAAATTGCCACCCGATCCGCATTCAGCAACTGCCGTGCTTCTTGAGTTGTCGTCTGGAATATAGTATTAATATCGAGCGATCGCCGAATCTTATCAATAATAGCCGCAACTGCTTTTTCTCGTTCAACCGCTTGATTAACCGCTTTCGTCAATAACTCTGACTGCATCTGCAATTGCGCCACAAACTCCGCTTGCTGCAACGCCACACCTAAATGAATGGCAATTTGATGGACAAACTCGATTTCATTACTTTGCCATTGACGGGGGCGCGAACATTGGTGAATACACAACAACCCCCAAAGCTGATTCCCCTTGAGTAACGGCACAACCAAGTTAGCTCGAACTTGGAAACGTGATAAAATTATAATGTGACAATCGGGTAAATTCAAGGCATAAATATCTTCAGCCGCCCAAATCCGCCCCTGCTGATAATGAGTCGCATGTCTTTCGCCGAAACACTCATCCTCTATTTTGGTGGCGATGGCTGACGTAAACGGCGACACTACATCTTCAGAGACAACTTCCCCACGGCGACAGCCAGACTCTGGATCAAAGCGAAACATCCCCACCCGATCCGCATTCAGCAGTTGACGCACTTCTGTAGCGGTTGATTTAAAGATACTCTCCAAATCCAGAGATTCCCGAATTTTAGTCACCACAGCCAACAGCGCCTTTTGCTGGGCAACTTGAGTCGGTTCTGGCATTCTCATCGCGTCCAATTGTGCCACACGCGATCGCAGATAGGCTAATTCTGCTTGGAGTGACTCGTAGGTTTTGGCGTTGAGAACGATATCCTGATCAGACATGATAGGGTTTTGGGTGAGGGGGTGCGGGGGTGTAGGGGTGTAGAGGTGTGGGGGTGTAGGAAGATGGGGGAGAAAGAGGATAACTTCCTGAAAAACACCCTTTTACCCAAATTTACCTTGTTCTTTTAGCGCTTGTCGAATTCTTAACTGAGCTTCCTGATCATTAGGATAACGGACAATTGCCTCTCGCCAAACGCTGAGGGCTTCATCCAATTGACCCTTTTGTCTCAACGCATCTCCTAAATACCAATACGCTTGTGGCTTTTTAATATTGAGGCGAATCGCTTCCTGATACTCGTCTATAGCCGCCTGCCAATTTTCTTGTATCATCCAGCTATTGGCTAGATTTAAACGTAAAATAGCCTTGTCAGGAGACTGTTGACTCAACGTCTGATACGACTCAATTAGCGTGTCTAGTCGATTAATGTTTGATAGGATTAAACCGACGCTAAAAGGAATGTCTGTGTTTTGAGGATGGCGCTGGATCAACTCCTCAACAATAGGCATCGCTTCATCAAGTTTCCCTTGCTCAATCAAGGCTTGGGCTAACTTGACATACCCATCCACCGTTTTTGGCGATCGCGCGATCAGATCCTGGAAGACAGCTACCGCTTCATCCCATTTATTTTGTGCCAGGAGTGTATTACCTAGCAGTAAGCGCACCATATCATTACTGCGTTGTCGGTGAATCACTTGGCGAAATACCGTTTCCGCTTCTGGGTAATCCTGTTGCTGATAAAGGGCGATCGCCTTTTGAAACAACGACGCGATCGCGATCGTCTTACCAATCAAAAAAATAACCGTTACTAAACCGACACTAACGACTGTAGCCGCTATCCAACTTAAATTAAACACAGATTAGACAGATTAATTGAATAACACCGATTACACAGATTGAATGAGATAAGCAGAAAATGAGCGATTGAGTGACAAAGATTGACACAGAAAATTAAATAATCCCTCCGACAAGCTAATCATCCTCTTTCCATTGAAAACTAACACCTCCGTGTCATAGGGTGTGACTAACCGAATACCTCCCCACCACCATCTTCTCTTTAAATCTGAGAAATCAGTGTTCCTAACATCCTACCTCCCCACCTCAGTCTCCCCCATAAATCCGTGTAATCAGTGTTTCAGGCTAATAAACATGCAGTAGGAAACATCAGATATTCCAAAAAGAACAGTTTCCAGATAAATTGATAGAAACTGGCGATCGCGACTTTATCCTGCAAATCTACATCCTGACTACGCCACCAAACCAAAACTAAAGCCGCCAAGTGTGTTATCCCCAAAACAAGCGGGTTAACCACGTCAAACAGTAGCACTCCACCGAGAATCATACCCAAATAACAGAGGGTAATAATCCATCGGGTGATGTTAAACACTGCTGGCTTACCCAGTCGAATCGTGAACGTGGTGATATGTATAACTTATCTCCATCAATATCAGGGACATCCTTAAAAATCGCGATCGCGACAGTAAACACCAAAACAAATAACGTCAATCCCCACACCGCAGGCGTTGGCGTCATCGCTTCACCTTGTTGCCATACCCAGCTAAAATGCAAGAATAGTCCTAAATTGACCACAGCACCTCGCACTGAGAAGATACAAAGTGCTGCCCAAAAGGGAAACCGCTTCAATCGGATAGGTGGTAAGGAATACGCTGTACCAATGGCTAAACTGACGCTAACCATGAGAAATAACCAGCCTCCCAGTATCCGGGCTAACAGTAACGCACAGAGTCCAGCTATGGTAACAATCAGTTTAGCTTGTCTTCTGGAAAACTCCCCCGCCGCGATGGGAAGATGAGGCTTATTAATCTGGTCAATTTCCACATCTTCGAGTTGATTGAGTCCCACAATGTAGATATTACCGCAACAGCAGGATATCCAAGTACCCAAGAGTTGAGTTAAATTTGAGAGTGCGATCGCACCGTCGGTAATCGCTAAGGCAATCACATACAATGCCAATACACTTAGAGTAGTACCGATGATCGTATGAGGGCGAGAAAACTTCCACAAGGCATAAAACCAGCCTGTGGGTTGCTTAAGCGGGTTGAGAGGGGCAGAAGTCAAGGTTGATGGAGAAATTTGGCTCATTCTGGAGTGTAATAGGCTTTCCCATTCGATTTTACTCTCTTGAAGGACATCGAAACATCAATCCCCACTCGTTTACTCTTTTCTTGACGGTGAAATTCACAAAACAAAGAACGAATGACGTAGCTTGGTTCTGGCGACAGCGAGTATAACAAATGAAAAATGACGTAAACAAATAACAAAAGGCAAGTATGGCACGAGGCGATCTAATCTACGCTTATCGAGAATTGTTCAACCGACAAGGCGTCTACAAACATTATGGGATTGACTGTGGCGACGGTACGGTTATCCACTACCGCAAACCCAGTGAAACCATTGAACGCACCTCTTTACCGACATTTGCTAGAGGTGGAAAAATCTATGTCAAAGAGTATCCCACTCATTTTATACCTGATGTAGTCGTTCGCCGCGCTGAAAGTCGTTTAGGTGAACGAAACTATAACCTGCTATCTAATAACTGCGAACACTTTGCCGTCTGGTGTAAAACTGGCGTCAGTAAAAGTCCGCAAATTCAAAATTTTATTCCCATTATTACTCAGATGAATACTGAGAACTTATACGAACCGATTAAACGAGCGCTACAAGAGAAAGATCCGGACAAAGCCAATCGCTTATTAACCAAAGCCCTAGCCGAGATTAAAGGTGTTTGGAATACGCTGCAACCGCAGTACAATCAAGATGTCCGAGAGATAAGCGCTTGGCAGAAAGTCGCCATTCAAGCGCTGAAACAAAACCGGGAAGACTTAGCACGGGCGGCAATTGTCCGGAAGAAAGACTATGAGAAACGGGCGCAGGAGAATAAAGAAAAGTTAGATCAGCTTGCTCAGATGACGGAAAACTTGATCCGCAATCGGCTGAATGTGAAATAGATTTTGCCTTAAGTTTACTGAAACTATGACATCCATTGAATTAGTATTACTGATTCTCATACTATTTCTGTCTGTTTTTGTCCAACCAGATAAAAGTAAGCGTGACACTACTAATGAATGAATTTTTTTAATAGTAATCTCACGCTTAGCTATAGAATTAGGCTATAAGATAGAACAGGTTTAGCGACGAGACGATAGCGCCATCACAATCCGCAGCAAATACCAGAATAGCAATGCCACTGACGCAAATAATTCTAGTGAAGCTGCAACATAGTGATGGGATGAGTAATGATGCATCACCTTAGAAGTATCGTAGAGAATCGCGGCGGAAGCAAAAGCAACCATAACCACGGAAAAGAATAAGCCCAAGGTAAAACCAAAAATTACGCTACAGATAATTAGTCCCAAGGCTACTAATCCACCAACTTTTAAGATACCACCCAGAAAACTAAAGTCTTTGCCTGTAGTAAAAGCAACGGCGGTTAAACCAGCAAACATGAGAAGGGTGAGTATTCCCGCCGTTGGGATAACAGTGGGATCTGAGAAATAAGCTGCAATGTACAGAATCGGGGCAAAAATCAGGGCTTCCGCAACAACGTAAATCCCCAATCCAGCGTACTGAGTGTTGACCGAATCCGCCTTAGCCGCTAACTCTCTGGAGAACCAACCGAGTACCGCAAAACCTGCCAGAATCGCCAGCCAGCTAAACCGACTTGCCGTGACAAACTGGGTTAATAGGGCGGCTATGCCAGTTTGAAAGAGTATAAACTCTAAAGCAATAAACGCTCCCACCGCCCCAGCCAGATGCATGTAGGTTTTCTGAATAAATTGAGCGCGTTCACTGGGGGGTGCTTGTGCAACTGTAACCATAGATTTCCTCCTTACTTGGGTAAGTTCTCTTGGTCGCAAAGCTGATGTATAAATACTATTTTACTTGAGTCGTGAATTGCCATCCTACTGGAGAAGGCTTTAGGCGATCGCACTCGATAGATCTTGCCAGCGCTGATGCCACAATTGCTGCATCTTTTGGATAATCTCAGGTAAATCCTGAAACTCCTGACTTTGTTGATTGATTTCCCCGGCTAATCCCTGAAGTCGGTTAAA
>NZ_DS989879.1:31543-51750 GCF_000155555.1 Coleofasciculus chthonoplastes PCC 7420 | reverse complement strand
CCTAGGGATACAGGGTTAGTTCGTTTCCGGATGATTAGACACTTTGACAATGCTATTCTCGTCTAATTCAGTCGCCAGTTCTGCCTTACTCTGGGCGACTAAATCGCCAAAGGCTTCGCCAGCTTCTGCCATGACAATTTTGCTCTTTTCATAGAAGACAATGCCACCTTTAATCGCCGCTTTAGCAACAGGTTTGCCTGCTTTCGCCAACGCCGGACCAAAAATCGGTGCAAGAACAACCGCACCAACACCGATAAGAACACCGGGAATACCAATGTCTTCGACTAAATCTTCGAGATCAAATAAACTCATAAAACACCTCCAAACGTAGATTGAAAACTTTTAGGTTGAGATAACAGGGAAACAGGGAAACCTGGTTGTAGGGGCGGGTTTTACCGATAACGTTCTGTCGTGTCTCTAACTTAACTAAACCCGCCCTTCTACGGAATCAGGGGAGATGGGGCGGGTTTAGTCACATCCGGGTGACAACATCAGATAATAATGAAACCCGCCCCTACAGTCGGAAAAACTCCAATTAATCGCTAGCAACTTCAACCTCAATCGCCGCTTTATCTCCCTTGAGTGCAGGGCGTAATCCGTTGACGCCAGCAATGACACTAGAGCCATTGTTAATTAAAGTTGCTGTCATTGGATTTAATCCCACCGTCGCCGCGATCGCTAAACCCGATAAATTAGGTACAGCGACAATATTGGTATTCTGGCGGATAATCTGTTTAGCATTCCGGGCGATCGCAATCGCTTCCACTAAACCGCGCAAGTTATTCTGCATCAGCACCACATCAGCGGTTTCGCGGGCAATATCTGATCCATCCCGGAAGGATACCGATACATCAGCATAAGCTAACGCGGCTGAATCATTCAGTCCATCCCCAACAAACGCCACCGTTTTCCCCGCTTCATGTAACTGCTGCACCACTTCCGCTTTACGTTGGGGGAAGGCTTCGGCGTGGGTATGACTGGGAGGAATATTTAATTGAGCCGCCACAGTCGCCGCCCGTTGACAATTATCCCCAGTTAGGATATGAATTTCCGCCCCAATCTCATCTCGCAACATGGCAATCACTTCGGCACTTTCGGGGCGCAAGGGATCGGTATATTGCAATATACCCAGAAGTCTGCCATTACTTGCCACATAAATGGTTGGATATCCGGTTGTCTTCACCTCAGGATGGGCGGTATAGAATGACTCTAGGTCAATTCCCTCTTTCACCAAGAAGCGTTCGCTCCCCACTAACACCGTCTGTCCTTCAATTTGCGCCTGAATCCCTAAACCGACTTGGTAATCCCACTCACCGCGCTGGGGTATAATCACCTCCTGATAATTGGCGTAACGGATCACCGCTTCCGCAACCGGGTGGGTAATCCGTTGTTCTGCTGCTGCTGCAAGTCGCAGCACATCTAATTCAGAAATGGCGGGATCAGCGGTTTTAATCCCAATCATTGCCACATCGCCCTGTGTCAATGTCCCTGTCTTATCAAAAACGATCGCATCCACTCGCGCTAACTGTTCTAACGCCCGCCCACTCCGCAATAAAATCCCCTGACGGGCTGCACTCAACATCGCCGCCATCACGGTAGTGGGTACCGATACCCGAATCCCAGTCGCAAAGTCAATGGTTAAAATCGACGCCGCCCTCGCTGCATTCCGAGTTAGAGCAAAGATAGCCCCCCCTAATAATAAAGTCGGCAGTACCATGCGATCGGCAATTTTCGCCGCATAGTTTTCCACACGGGTATCATGAACCGGGGCATCTTGCAGTAATTTCAGGGTTCGCCCCGCCAGCGTATCCGCACCAATACGTTCAGCTAAAATATACAGTTGTCCTTCCCGTACCAACGTAGACGCATAAACGCTATCGCCCTCACTTCGTACCACGGGCATAGCTTCACCCGTGAGTTTTTGCTCATCAATCAGGGCTTTGCCTTGCAGAATCTGCCCATCCACGGGAATCTGATTCCCCGGATAGACAATCACCGTATCCTCTGGCTGTACCTGTTCAATCGGAATTTGCTGTTTTTCGCCATTCCGTTCCACCCAAACAAACTTTGCCAAGGAACTGAGTAAGTCTAGGGTTTGACTGTGAGACGAACGCGCCGTGCGTTCTCGAATTGCCTCACCCAGTTCAATTAGCCCCAACATACTACAGGAGGTGAGGAAATGACGTTGAGCAGTAATAATCGTAATCGCGGCTAGATCCAGAAAATCCACATTGAGGCGGCGTTCCCCTATAATACTTTCCATCGCCCGTCGAGCGACTGGGATTGTTGCTAGTGCGATCGTCCCACCGACAATTAAAGGATGGAACGATAACCCCAACGGACCACTAACCAGAGAAATCACTGTGGCTAACGTCGGTAATTTTAATCTAGACCAATTTCCGGGTTCCGGTGACTTCTCTACCTGAGTTGTATTCTCTGGAATCGTTAGCGCTGCATTGGTAGCAAGCTGAATCAGTTTCCCTAACCGGGAACGCATCTGGCTATCCGGTTCACTGGGTAGATAACGAATCACCACCGATGCGGCGGCTGGTTTTAACCGCACCGATGTCACTTGAGGTTCTGCGGCTAAAAGCCTTTGCAGCCGTTGAGCATAGTTAGAATCATGAGCAATGCGCGGAATCCGAAACCGCACTCGTCCAGGTGTTGAGTGAACCACTCGATAGGTTACCTGAAACTGTCGTGTTTTTGGCTTGGTTCGCTCAATCACAGTTGGCGATTTACGTTCCATGGCGGCTGTCTGTTTCTGGGAAACATTGCCAGATGTCAAAAGCACTTGCTTCATTTTCACCACCCTCTCTTTCTGTCAATACAATTTATTTTGGTGAGCAATATCGGGAGCGATCGCAACTGGGATTAAACGCCTACGATTGGCATTTTTGCCATCAATCTGAGAAGGGTGGAAAGCGCTGCTGACTTAAATTCCAACCAAGGACTCACTGAGTTTGCGATCGCGGCTTGAGCGTCTTCCGTTGGTTCTGGTTTATCAGCAACAGAATCATCGGTGTTGGTTGGTTGTACATCCTGATCAACAGGACTCTCCCCAGCCTCCTCACTGCTGTGATCCTCTTCTTCTACCTGCACCGGAGGAGTCAACGAATTCGCCTCGGCTGAACTTGTCTCCGGTGGCGGCAAATCCGGCTCGGCTATCTCCTCAGCTTCCCCACGCCTGGGTTCCTCTGGAAGGACAGGTTGAGTCAAGTTATCCGTTTTCTCTTCAATGTTATCGGTAACACCCACCCCGACAACTGGGTTCTCAGATGTGTCATGACTCGTCTCTACATCCTCCGCTCCTCTGCTCCTCCGCTCCCCGGCGCCTCCGCTTCCCGGCTCCCTGGAGTCAGGATTAGCAGCGATTTGAATCAGACTAATGAAATGTAACCCAGCTTCCGCTTCGGAAAACTGCATTGGGTTGTAGGTGATCACCACCGATGCGACGGTGCTGTTGCAGCGCATCTGGGTAATCCAATCATCTCTTTTAACTAAGGATTGCAATCGGCGCAGATAGGCTGAATCTTCGGTAACTTTAGGAACACGAAAACGCATCCGTCCAGGAACTGTATGAACTAAGCCATAGATAACCGATGAATCGGTATTGAATGCGACTGTTGGCGGCTTATTATTTTGCTCATAAGGTGTAGAATTCGCAAGAACCTTTCCGTCTAAATTGACATTATTTTCGTCCGCCTTGTCACCTTCCTTCTGTCCTGTGTCTTCTAACCAATCCAAATTCTGCATAATCTGGCGAACGACATTCGCTGTCAGTAAATAGACCAGAATTGACCGCCATCCTTGCAGTCCTAGTTGCCTTGTCGTTAACAGTCCAATTAATAAGGGAATAAAGGATATAAGCTGAGTTCCTGATCTTTTCCAAGCCTCTGCGTCTAAAGGTTCCTGACTCTGAGGCTGTTCAATTTCGCCAAGTCCTAAATTACCCAGAATCTGAAATAGTTGAGCTAGAGATAACTGATTCGTATCAAAGGTAATGAGTAAACTTCCAATTTGCTCATTGGTTCGTATCTCTCGCACGCCGACCCACTTTCGTAGCTGGGGCGTAACCGCTTTTAATACGGTTCCCGGTTCCTCTCCTAAGACTCGGAGTCTTAGACGACCTGGAACAACATGTAAAATTTCGACCTGCCGATCTGGGCGAGGTGAAACCACACCAACCATTGGCATTGACCCTCGTAACAGTAGTGTGGAG
Organism: Coleofasciculus chthonoplastes PCC 7420; assembly: GCF_000155555.1. Taxonomy (GTDB): domain Bacteria; phylum Cyanobacteriota; class Cyanobacteriia; order Cyanobacteriales; family Coleofasciculaceae; genus Coleofasciculus; species Coleofasciculus chthonoplastes_A. The sequence goes on along the minus strand of NZ_DS989879.1, from coordinate 47,528 downwards.
TTTCTCTGGTTAAGAACAGGTTAACCTCCATATCTAAGCATACACCCTATCTGTAATTTTTTATCTGAAAAAAATATTATGAATGTGAGAGAATCTCTTAACCTAATCTTATACTCTATGTATACAGGAATACATTTGTTGAATTTTTGCTTAAGATTTTGACTGATCGAATCTTTGTATTCTGCTATACATTATCTGTCTGACTGTTCCTTCCCATTCCTTTCCCATCTCAACCGTCAACTGTAATGTTGTCCGGCTACTTAGACAAACTTGATTAGCTGTCATGGATTTAATTTAGGGATGAGTAGCGAACGAGACGCTCGCACTGAACGTGATTTCGCCCTTAATACCATTAAGGCTTAAATGCCGAACCGCTGATTACAGCAGCATTTCGGAGTCAAGAGAACATTGCTGGACAGGGGAATGCCTATCAGTTAGGTTGCGTCTTGACCAAAACTTCATAAACCCCTGATGATTTCTTTATTAAAACTTTATAAAAAACAAGACAAAACTTTATAAAATAAAATTGAAAACAATTTTCCTCTGGCTAGAAAATATTGCATTCAAAAAGAGGGTTAATGCGATTTTATTGTCGCAAGATTTAATTTAATGCATGGGTGGAAAGTTGCCGTCTTAGCATACATATCCAAGAGATAATCCAATATCATACAATCACATTTGGAGCAAGTCGATGAATTACATTTTTGGAACAGTTGGTGATGATTGGCTAGAAGGCACATCAAGTGATGATGTCATTTTTGGTGGTGAAGGAATCAATAGGATTATTGCGATATATGGTGATAATCTGATTTATGGCGGTTCGGCTGCTGATACAATTACGGCTGGAGATGGCAATGACACCATCTATGCCAATGAAGGGTTGAATGTCATTGATGCTGGAGATGGCAATAATCTGATTTATGGCGGTTCGGCTGCTGATACAATTAGGGCTGGGAATGGCAATGACACCATCTATGCCAATGAAGGGTTGAATGTCATTGATGCTGGAGATGGCAATAATCTGATTTATGGCGGTTCGGCTGCTGATACAATTAAGGCTGGGAATGGCAATGACACCATTTATGCCAATGAAGGGGTCAATATAATTGATGCTGGAGATGGTGACAATTTGATTTACAGTGGATCTGGAAATGATACGATTACCACGGGTTCTGGTGATGATACCATTTACGCTGGTGAAGGGGTAAACACGATTAGTACCGGAGATGGAAATGACATTATTTACAGTGGTTCAGGTGATGATTTAATTAATGCAGGTAGAGGTCAAAATCAAATCTGGCTGGGTGGTGGACAGGATACCATTAGCTTAGAAATGTGGGGATCTAGTGAGATTAATAACTTTAACCCCTATCAAGACCAAATTGACTTGGGACTCTCCAATCTAAGCGGCGTAGTTTTGATCGGACAAGGCAATGACACAATGATCGGTTTAGGTAATTATGCGATTATGGCAACGCTGCATAATGTTGATGTTCAGACTGTAGCGGCTCATTCCACTAATATTTTTGGCGCGGAACTTACTATGTTTTCCAGTTAATCCTGTCCAGCGATCATAGGTCATCATACCAAATCCAGGTTCCGGGTTGACGATCCCCATTTTATGCCAACCTTGTAGAGACGTTGCAGGCAACGTCTCTACAGGTATATTTTGATACCTACAAAAATTAGAATATGAATCGGACATCTCGCGATCGCGCCCCATGACGCCCCAATGACGCCCCAATGACGCCAAGTGGTACTCAAGAAACCCAAGCGTGAGAGATCGCTGGGTGGAAGTAGGTTGCATGTACACTCTTCATTCAGATTAGCGCATTACGCTTCTAAATAAACCGTTGCCGCTTAAATTTACCTTTTTTAATATACTAAAGCCAATAAATTTACCAAAGCTTAATTCTACAATTAAAAATTAATTAATTCACTGATAACCTGAAGATTTTCAGCAATTTTCATGAGAAGACTAGACAGATTGTAAACGAAATGTTATAAATATTAATTAAGCGCAATACATACGATAGTAAATACTCAAATATTGACGGGGTGTTATCTGAAACACGAGGATTGTCCTTTACCTATAGACTTCCAATGAATCACAATTACTCAACCGTTTCCCTTGCTGCCCCGGCTGCTTCCCAACCCTTAGCCAAAGTTACTGCCAAGTCAGGTTTAGATGACTCCCTCTGTTATGAGTTTCAAGTGCATGGAGTTGGCAGAGGTACATTTAGCTGCTCTGGTCATTTCCTGAATGGGAATAATACGGAGTCCGTACTTTTAGAGTCTTTAGTCTGGAATGGGAACGTCATCAAATTAAATAATTTCCAAGAACATAGCCTATGCTTTGAGCAAGGAAAATTATTGGGACTGAATCTTTTAGGTGAAGGTTGGGAAATTCTGTTGAATCTCGGCATTCAGATCAATAGTGTTCACCGGATTACAGAAGTCACCTATACACTGATCAACCCATCTGCATCGGTTCATAGATAACACCAATCGAGGTAGGGGTACATGGCTTGCCATTGGTCAAAAATCCACCATACCTTGCCTTGATTGAACCCCTCCCTAACCCTCCCCTTGTCAAGGGGAGGGTTAACAACAGAACTTGCAATAGCCTGACATGATATAAAATCTAGACAAGCTGGGTGCGAATACGGATTCCAGCCAACTCCTTTAAGATTTATTAAAGATGATGAAACCTAAATTAGTTATAACCGCTATTTTGGCGACGAGCGCGATCGCAACGGGTGTAGTGCTAGGTTCAGCCAGTTCCGCTCAACCCTGTATGTATAAGCAGTCTGAGTCTTATCAGCAAAAAGAAGCACAACTAGACTGGTTGCGATCGCCTTGGGCTATCGTGATCACCTTACCCGGAATCGCCTTGGCAACAGCGCTGTCGAGAGGTGGGCGTGCTTACGAAAGTTAGAGGAATTATCGCGGTTGTAGGGGCGAGTCGCTGCATATCGTAGCCTGTGTGAGAATTAACCTATCTCGACTCGCCCTTTTATAACGGTACGTGGTTTCTGATCATTCCCGATACTCAGCCCAGGGCGACCCGATCGCATTAAGGGCTGGGCGGTGTGAATTGAATGCGGCGGGTCGCCCCTACCGTTGTCTTTATGTAGGGCTTGCTGCATGAATATGGCGCGTTTTCTATTCTCGATTCCCATGCCGATTTACCGAACACTGGGGCGCAATATACCAAGCCCCACCCCGATTCCCACTCAAATCGCACGCCTCAATCGGACCGGCACCATTGGATTCTATATAAATTCCTTGTGCCTGATTCCGATTAATCTGACATTGCCAAATCTTAGCATTACCCTCTTTTTTAATTGTGACGCCAACTCCCCCATTTGCGCCAATATCGCAGGCGGCTAACGTCACTTTACAATCCGAACCAATAAATACGCCATCCTGCTGCATTCTATAAATTTTGCAGTGCTGTAGCGTGGGATGACTGCCTTTAAGAATATACACACCCGTATTATGATCTGATAGGGTACAGTGTTCTATTAATCCCTGACCATTCTGACTCACCAAAATCCCATACATTGCCCCTCCCTGGATCTGACAATGGCGGATTTTGGGATTCGCGATCGCGCCATGAATATAGATACAGGCAATACCGTTGGATATAATCGTACAGTCCTCTAAAATTAATTGCCCTTGAGGAATATCAATGGCATAAGGCTTCAGTAGGGGTTCACTCACCAAACGCCCAATCCCATTTGCCTGTTGTACGTTAAACCAATCTTGATGACGCAGGGTTAACCCGCGAACAGCGGCTTGTTCGGTCTGAATTTGCAGACAAGGTTGGTATCGACTTTCGATAATAATATCCTCTGGTTGTCCCTGTCCCACAATCTCCACGTCCTTATCAATTACTAAACTTTCCTGATAGAAACCGGGACGCACGACAATTCGCGTCTGAGGTTCCGCCTGTTTAATCGCATCCCGAATACGTCGATAATTCGCCTCACCCAGTTTAGCGACAATCAGTTCTTTTTTTATTGGAAGTAAGGAAGGTGTTTTAGACAGAGATAATGAAGGCGGATTTGTCACCGCCTCTAAGTCATGGAGGACTTCTGTCGCTGACTGATAACGTTGCTTTGTCGCACCTTGCAACATTTTATCCAGAATGCGACCTAACCGTTCGCTAATTGGATGGTTAAGAATATCTCGCCATACCCAAACCCCGTCATCGAATGAATAAAGATCAAAGGGATCAGTTTTGGTTAAAAGATGAATACAAGTTACACCTAAACTATAGATATCGCTAGCAAATACGGCTTTCCCGGCGGCTTGTTCCGGGGCGGTATAGCCGACACTACCAATCACGGTTCCGGTAACCGATAGGGCGGTTCTAGGGGAAAACTTAGAGGCACCAAAATCGACCAGTACCAGTTTGGGGGCAGAAGTCGGGAGAGAGGTGACTGATTCTGTCTGAGAGGTTACTGAAATTTGAGTCAGTTGAGACGGAGAAGATGGAATACGTTGAATAATATTTTCGGGTTTAATATCTCGATGAATCACCTGTTGGTTGTGGATAAATTGTAAGACGGGTAATAAATCCTGCAACAGGTTAATAATTTGAGTGTCATCAAAACTACCCTCTTGAGCCAGTTTTTCAGCTAAAGTCTGTCCCTGAATAAACTCTTGCACCAAATATTGACAACCCTCTGCTTCAAAATGTGCCAAGAGTTCTGGAATTTGGGGATGTTTGCCTAATTCATCCAAGCGCACGGCTTCTTGTTCAAAGAGTTCTGCTACTTTTTGTTGGTTTTGACTTCCGTGAATATGAGGAAAAACCTGTTTAATTACACAATGGGGTTTCGAGGGTTTATATTCATCCACCGCCAAGAAGGTTCTCCCAAACCCCCCTTGACCAATTTGGCGAATAGGTGTATAGCGATCGCCTAGTCGTAATTTTGCTCCACAGTTTTGGCAAACCCTACTCCCATTCTGGTTTTGGGGAGATTGACAGGTGAGGTTGATGCAGTAACTCATGCGTTAAGGGAACAGGGAACAGGGAACAGGGAAGCTCTCCGTAGCCTCGTCGCCTCGTTTCCAGGCTTGAGAAGGGAATGCTTTTAGGGAGGCTCTGCCTTTCATACTAGCGCTAGGGATAACCGATTGAATTGAGTCGGGGCGGGTTGAGCCACATCAATGAGATAAGTTTCATCGATTGTACATAAGCAGGGTGGCTCAAAAATCGCGATCGCACTACGATACAATTAAACAACTCCTTCAAAATCTAAACAAAAGAGGATGGCTGAACTCAAACTTAGATCAAAAGATCCAGATTCTCTCAGACAAATTATTCAAAGTGCTTTGTCGGAAAGATTACATAGCATTAACGCAGGCATAAAAAAAACACAAGAACGTCTTCAAGCATTTGAAACCAAGTATCAATTATCGACAGAGGAATTTATCACCCGATTTAATAATGATGAATTCGCCCATGATTTTGACTTTGATGAATGGATTGGAGAATCTCGAATGTTGACACATCTACAAAAAACCAAAGAGTCTATAGAGGAAATTGATTTTGTTGATTGAAGAGTATTTTTAGCAAATTCAGCTTTTAATTGAATCCTCTTCAATCGTACAATTATTTAATCTTGAACGAGACAAAAGAGGAATATATGAAGGTTTTATTAGAGGAAAAATTGACTTCAATGATAATTCATCACTGCATTTTCGAGAATTTGTCTATGTAGAAATTTATCTGAATAGAAAAATGTATAGTTATCAATATATAGATTCAGTAAATAATTTAATTTTTCGCTATGACAATACAGAACACCACCGAAAATTAAATCTTTCTACTTTTCCCCATCATAAACATGATGGCAGCGAGGATAATGTTATTACATCAGATGCTCCACTTTTAACTGAGGTGCTTAAGGAAGTTGAAAAAATAATACATCAACAAAACCCATGATACCAAATTTTGTATCCATAACCCTGTTATGTTTACAGACAGATTGTAGAGACGTTGCATGCAACGTCTCTACAGAGTTTTGGCTCACCCCGACAAACGACTACCTTACCGTTTTGATACTATCAATTTTCCGCATAAACAAGTCGCTGAAGATACTAATTACAGGGCGCTTGCGGACTTTAATATTAGCGCTGATTGACATCCCCGATTGTAAGGGAATTTCTTTTCCATTGACAGATATGGTTTGTCTATCCATGCGAATTTCGGCGGGAAAACGATAGAAGGGGTAGACTTCATTGGGCGGTAAAGCATCAGAACCAATCTGGACTAACTCGCCTTTGACATCCCCAAATTCGCTATAGGGAAAGGAATCAACCCTGACATCCACGGGCATTCCTTCGTTGACAAAACCAATGTCTTGGTTAGTGATATAAACTTTGGCAACGAGTGTGTCATTCGGCACAATTTTCAGCACTGGCTCACTGGTGTTTGCCACAAATTCAGGGCTGGCTTGCAGATCAAACACGATGCCGCCTTCAGGTGCCTGTAATTCCTGATTAGTTAACGTTACCTGGATTTGGCTGAGTTGACTTTCGATTTCTTGGAGACGTTTTTGGTTTTCAACAATAATTTTGGTGAGTTGGCTGTCAATTTCAGCGATCCGTTGTTCGTTCTGGGCAATCAGCGTTCGCAATTCTTCTTCCGATAGCGCCATGGTGTTTTGTTTGCGTTCTTGGGCTTGCTGAATCGCTTTCTCTAACCGTTCCTGTTCTTGTCTCAAACGGGCTACTTCAGCGGCGCTGCTGTCGGTGTCTTGTTTCTGACGTAGATACTGGAGTTCGCCGAATGCACCTTCTCGCCACAGTTTTTCTAGGCGATCGGTAATTTGTTGGTTAAAGGCTAACACTTGTTCAGCATCAGCCAGTTGGATTTGGGTTTGAGTCAGTTGTCGGTTGAGTTGTTCGACTTCTAAATCGGCTGCCGCGACACGAGAGTTATACTCGTTTTGGCTTGCCTGTAAGCGTTGCCGTTGTGCCAAAGTTAGACCCGTGGGATTTCCGGTGAGTTGGGCTTGATAGAAGTTCTTTTCTGCCACTAAAGCCGCCCGATTTTTGGTAAGTGAGGCAATTTGGGGCGGGAGTTTCTCTGGCAGATTTTCGGGGTCAATGGGAACGGCTTTGCCCGTCATCTGAGCCTGATAAAATTGATTTTCTTGGATTAAAGCGGCGCGAATTTGCTGGAGGGATTTAAATTGAGCTTGAGCCGCTGTTTGGTCAAAAGTGAGTAGGGTATCCCCTTTTTCGACGCGATCGCCTTCTTCAACCTCCACCGATTTAACCACCCCACCTTGAGGGGCTTGGACTTCCTTGACGGCGGCTTTGGGTTCGAGTTTGCCTTGGGCGGGAATGGCTTCTTCAATTTTCGCCAAACACGCCCAGGTGACGCTTAATGTCGTCACCCCAATAATCGCTACCACAATCATTCGGGGCCACAGGGGAGATTGTTGCAGGATAACGGGTTGATCAAATTCCGGGGGTTGATTGGTTCGACGGGTGGTTCCGGCTTTGGTTGCGGTTTTAACCGACTGTGCGGGCGATCGCGTGGCAAGGGGTTGGCTGGATGATCCGTTGCGTTGATTCATGATATAATTAGTCCTTCGTCATTGGTCATTCGTCATTGGTCATTCGTCCCTGTTTCCTCTCAAACCAATTTCGTCATAAGCTGTTCGGCATTTAAACCTTAATATCAATAACGGCGAAAGCCTTGTAGTGCGAGCATCTTGCTCGCTACTAATACCCAATTTAAATGCATGACAGCTTATTGAGGTCTTGAAAAGAAACAAAGGACATAAGACAAATACCTTAAAGTTGAGCGTCTTGCTGTTGATAGAGGCAGTAGTAGCGCCCTTGCAGTGCCATCAGTTCGTCATGGGTTCCTTGTTCAACGACTGATCCTTTATCCATCATTAAAATGATGTCGCTGTTGCGAATGGTAGTTAAACGGTGGGTAATGAAAAAGACAGTGCGTCCTTTGAAGGCTTCAATTAAATTTAAACAAACTTGCCGTTCGGTGTCATAGTCAAGGGCGCTGGTGGCTTCGTCTAGAATTAAAAGTCGCGGATTTTGCAGTACCGTGCGGGCAATGGCAATTCGCTGGCGTTGTCCTCCTGATAGGGATGATCCCCGCTCCCCGACTCTTGTATTGTAACCACTGGACAACCCCATAATAAAATCATGAGCGGCGGCGACTTTAGCGGCGGCAATAATTTCCTCGGCGCTAGCATCAGGATTGGTGAGGGCAATATTATCTTGTACCGTACCATCAAACAGCAGACTATCCTGGGGTACAATGCCTACCTGACGACGCAGAGAATAGAGTTCAACTTTGGAGATATCGTAGTTGTCGATTAGAATTCTCCCGGAATCAACATCATAGAGACGGGGTAACAGTTTCATTAATGTACTCTTACCCGAACCACTTTGACCGACAATCCCGACAAATACGCCAGCCGGAAAATGCAGGTTAATATTGGTTAATTGCCAAGGACCACTCGTGCCAAAGCGGAAGGAGAGATTTTCATACTCCACTTCCCCTTTAATCGCAGGCATGGGAATATTTAAGCGATCCGCCTCATCCGCTTCTTGGGGGCTATCTACAATATCACTCAACCGTTCTAAAGATAGCGCCGTTTCTTGGAAATTCTGCCACAGTTGGGCTAACCGGAGTAGGGGACTGGTAACATAGCCGGAAATAATTCGGAAAGCGATTAATTGCCCTAGGGTTAACTGCCCATCTAACACCAGATAAGCACCCACCCACAGCACTAACAAAGCGGAGAGTTTATTCAAGAAATTACTCGCTGAACCCGCTGTTGTGGAGGTTAGCACCGTCTTAAACCCTGCCGATACATACCGGGCATAGCGTTCCTGCCATTGCCAGCGCGTTCGCAACTCGATGTTTTGCGCTTTTACGGTTTGAATCCCAGACATGACTTCCACTAAATAGGATTGCGTCTGGGCGTTCCGTTCAGCTTTAACCCGCAGTTGGCGACGGACTATCGGTGACACAATTACGGTTAACAGCACAAACAGGGGAATAATCGCTAATGAGACAATGGTTAGCACCCAACTATAAATAAACATGACCACGATGTACAACACGGAAAACACCGCATCTAACACCACCGTCAACGCCGTTCCCGTAAGAAACTGACGAATATTTTCCAACTCATTAATTCGACTCGCCAGTTCCCCCACTGGACGCTTTTCAAAATAGCGCAACGGTAAGCGGACTAAGTGGTCAATAATCTCCGAACCCAGATGCATGTCAATCCGGTTCGTCGTATCCACAAATAAATACGTCCGGAAACTGGTTAATAGCGCCTCAAAAACGGCAATAATGACCAGGAAAAACCCCAGTACATGCAGCGTATCAATACTGTTCTGTACGATCACCTTATCGATGATCACTTGGATCATCAACGGATTCGCCAGTCCAAATAGCTGCACAAAAAACGAGGCGATAAACACCAAAATTAAGACGCGGCGATAGCGTACCAGAGACGGGAGAAACCATTGCAAGCCAAACCGTTGTTGCGGCGTGTGCTTTGTCCGTTGTACCAGCAGCACCGGGATCGCTTCCGGTGACTGCCCGTCTTCGCTTCTCGGTAAACTATCCAGTAAATCAGCAGGTTTGCGGCGGACAATCCCCAATTCTGGCACGCCCAGCAGCAATTCCCGGGGCTTGGCTTCATAGAGAACGGCAAAGCCTTCATACCAAGGAACCAGGGCGGGGGTTTGCAGGCGACTAATCGATTGGGGCGGTACATTTACCAATTGGGCATGTAAACCGATTAAATCCGCCACCGCCCCACACAGGGGTAACGACAGCCCCCCGGTGCGCTGCATCTGTTCATTAAGTACCCGACGAATCACATCGCGGCGAAAAGGCATTTCTAAATGCTTACTCAGCATTTGGAAACAGGCTAGGGTACCATCGAGGAGTCCTTTCCCTCGAACATGGGGATATTTGCGGCGTTGGTCAGAGGTTTGATCTACGTCCTCTGTGGCTTCTGGCGGTTTATCAGGGGCATAGGGGATACTCTCGTTGCCATTGTTATCATCCAGCCAGGGGTCATCGTCGGTGGTTAGGGGGGTTTGTTCGCCAACTACTGTCACTGGGGTAGTGGGAGGTTCGGTTTCAGGTTCCCCGACTAAATCCGATTCGCGAAAGCCGACAATCCGGGCGGGGGTAGATCCTTGGATGTCCAATCCCTGAGAAATTGCCTCTGGCGTCAGCCGACTGCCCACGAGAAAATCTTTGACGACACTCCCGCCACTGACAAACCACACCCGATCTGGTGTCAGGAGTTCAGTGGCGTCTGTCATGGGATAGAGGTAACGCACCTGGGCATCTTGGTAAGCGTTTTTTGCCAGTTCTTTGAGATTCATAATCCCACTGGCTTGGCGCACCAACTCCGCGCCAATTAACTCGAAGGCTTCGATTACACTGCACTGGTTTTGGAACGCGGCGGTAGCGGTGGGTTCCTGTGCCATCAGGGCTAAAAACTGACCTGTGGGGATGGTTAAGCAAACCGATTCCGTCGATGCGATCGCGGTTTCACAAGGGATACCCCGCATCAGACTCACCCAACCCAGAATTGCGCCCGGTTTCAGCAGGTCCAGGGTGACGGGTTTTTGGGTGGTTTGTTCGTAACTTAAAAGCCGCGCCTTTCCCTCATAGAGAATCGAGATTTGAGAGGGCATTTTTTCTCGCATCAGGATCGGTTGACCCATACGATAGCGCAGCAGTTGACTTTTTTCCGCCAACTTGTTTAGCGTCGAGGCTTCAAGTTGATTGAAGGGAACGATATCTGCCAGAAAATCCTGAATCGTTGTCTTTGTGTAGGTCATGGGCAAGCCTCTGGAAATAGCATTGTAGAGACGTGCCATGGCACGTCTGGACAGGGTTTAGGATTGAACGGGTGTACCTAAGGATATCTGTTGTCGCAGTTGTTCTTTTAACCAGGTGGTAAACATTTCATCCAGAAGTCGCTGACGCATGGCATCATCTAGTTGTACGGGTAAAAACTTTTCTAAACGAATGACGATAAACCAGTCCCCCAAGCGGGTAGGGGGTAGAAGTTGACCGGGTTGGCTAACGGTTAACATTTGCGCCAAGGTGGGGTGGGGTGTACTCAGTTCCACAGGTCCGACTAATCCGCCTGTTTGCGCCTCTGGTCCTTGGGAATAATCCCTGGCAAGTTCATTAAACGATTGTTCTCCTTCTTGGATACGAAAATAGAGTTCTTGGGCAATCGCCGCCTCCTTTGTCCGAATTAGGGAATAAATGACCCGATCTAAGCGTCCTTTGCGCTTGAGGAAATAGGATTCAATCTTATGTCCCCAGGTCGCCTGTTTAAATTTTTCCAGCTTCAGTCCCCGAACCGCTAATTCTTCAACTTGTTCTAAGCTTAAGTCTTGGCGATCGCGCCACGCTTGACGCTCTTCCTCGGAAGTTAGCTGATTTTTAGTATAGAACTGCTCACAGGCAGCATTTTTTTCTTCGTCGGTACAATCTAGGGTGGCAATGGCTTGATCAATAATGATTTCTCGCAATAACTGAGGGAGTAATTGATATTTGGCTAACAGGGGAATTACTTCTTCAGCCGTGATGGTTCGGTCGCCAACCTTTAAAATGGCAGTCATCGTGGTGAGAAGCCTCTCAAGGTAGTGTTTTCAATAGGTAATGGACTGGGCGATTTCCAAGATAACATCTTGCTTCAACTCAGCGTTATACTCTAGCACCACGATGAATTAAAAGTTTATGAAAGTTAAGATTTTTCCTTGGGGCGAGAATTTGGTTAATTTTTTTGTGCAACGGTAATAATTCGTCATTTGCCATTGCCCTACTCGCTCCCGAAAAGAAGCAAGCTACGTCCTTCGTAAGGGTTTGAAGCTTGTTAACATTTCTTAGTACAGTGTACAGAATTTAGGGCGACAGCGATACAAGTGTGAATATCGGCATTGGTTTTAATCGCTCCCGGTGTAATATGAGTCGCACAGGCGAAATATCCGCGATCGCGCAACGCCTGAATCAGAGATTCTCGTTTGGGGATATCCAAACGCCCTCGGCGTCCAATTTCCGCCAAGGTATAAAAGTAGGGCGGGAAATCGGCTTCGGCTTCCATGAGACTGAGGAGTTGTACCCGTTTTGACCAGTGCCACTTTTCAGCTAATCCCTGCATCTGTCTTAACCAAGATTGATTATGCAACAGTCCCAGCCACAGGGGACCACTCAGAGTCAGGGATTTTTGGTCATAAGCACAAACCACGCGCCCTAATTGACGCCAGGAAACAGTTTGATAATTGCCACAGTGATGACAATAACCCAGAAACCCGTAATTTTGCAGCGTCAACGGCTGGGTTTTGACCAAACGCACCATCAGGCGATAGGTTTGACCCGTAAACAGGGAGAAAATCGGCTCAATTCCCAAACCCTTGGCGATGGCTTGCTGTTGGAGTTTACCAATCACCACTCGCAATCCTTGTTCCTGGGCGGCGGGATGGTTGCGGGGATACGCCCCATAAATCCCCAAACTGCTTTCTGAAGCATGACCTGTTAGTTTACGCCCATCGGTACTGGTGAGATAAAGAAGTCCCCCTAGTTTCAGCGCCCAGAGGCTGGTATCCAGATAGGGAGTAGGGGAACCGAAACAGTCCACATCAATGAAATCGTAGTAATCTCGGCGGTTATAGCACTCAAAAAAGACCTGATTAGCGTCGAGATGGGTAAGGGTAGCTTTATGGCTGGCGATCGCGCCTGCTAAATTTTGCTGTAGAATCGGGTTCAGCTCAGGATTTCCCTCATTCACCCAGATCCAATCCGCTTGACTTTCCAAACTATAGCGTAGAGAACGCACTCCACAGCCACTCATCGCATCAATTACTCGTAAGTGACCAATTTTAGACTTATAAATTGTTGCAGCTAAAACCCCTAAATCTCGCACCACTTGCGTCCCTGGGCGATAAAACGCATTACCAATTTTAAATGTGGCTTTGCCTTCTGTATGTTCGGTTAAATTTAGGTTCATTGTTTGCGCTTTTGAGTCTTATATTATTTTTCAAATAAGTGATGTAAACAGATCCCCGACTCCTCAAAGAAGTCGGGGATCTTGCTTGAATAGACTGTACTTTATACCAAGTTGCATTCAAAGATATATAGCGGTTCTCATTTGAAAGCACTACACCCTACACCCTACACCCCACACCCCACACCCCACACCCTGTCTCTACCAAGGTGTATTGCACCCAATCGAGAAGTGCTATAACTTTATCCTCCCCCCGCTTCCCCTGCTTCCCCTGCTTCCCCAGCTCCCCCAGGTGCATGATCACACCCGTGGAAAACAGAAACTTGATCCAGATCAGGTATTGACTTAGCCACAACAGCTTGCTATCGTGTCCAGTAACAGGCATCTCGTTAACGTTTCATAAAAAGCCCTCAGCTATGCTCAACTACAACAACTACTTTTATTTTTGGTTTACGGAGGTTCACCGGAGGTGAGCAGAGTTCCTCATGGAACCTCCCCGGTGGACCGCAGAGCGAAAGCTGCGGTCTTTTTGTTTTTTAAGGAGTATCTAATGACAACCTACCTGAGTCACTGGTTTACCTTGTTTTACTTTTTTTGGTTCGGAAGCAGTTCCGGGTAGGTGATGCTGCGTTAAATTTTCTCAGAACCCGGAACCTGCAAGGAACCGGGTTTTTTTATTGTCCACTCATTGTTTAAAGGAATTAGTCTGATGTTGAATGCTACACTTGCCACTCAATCCGATCGCCAAACTCTAGTTCATCTGTCGGATTATATCGCCTTCGGGGGTGAGGAATTGGTGATAATTGCCGGTCCTTGTACGGTTGAGAGTCGATCACAGATGGAAACCGTCGCCACTCAACTGCAACGCGCCCCGGTTCAGGCGTTACGCGGCGGTGCTTTCAAACCTCGCACGTCTCCTTACTCGTTCCAAGGTTTAGGGGTAGAGGGACTAGAAATATTATCCCAGGTGCGATCGCGTCATCAGATTCCCGTGGTGACGGAAGTTATGTCCATTACCCAAATCGAGTTAGTCGCTGCCCATGCTGATATGCTTCAGGTGGGCAGTCGTAATATGCAAAACTTTGATTTACTCAAAGCCTTGGGTGAAGTTGATAAACCGATTCTGCTGAAGCGGGGATTAGCGGCGACTCTAGAAGAATTCGTTATGGCAGCCGAATATATTCTCAGTCATGGGAATTCTCAGGTGGTACTGTGTGAACGGGGGATTCGGAGTTTCGATACCTATACCCGAAATGTCTTAGATTTGGGGGCAGTTGTGGCACTAAAGCAGATGACTTCATTGCCTGTGATTGTAGATCCCTCCCATGCCACAGGCAAACGGGAATTAATTCCCGCCTTGGCGAAAGCGGCTGTCGCCGTGGGTGCGGATGGATTAATCATCGAGTGTCATCCCGAACCGGAAAAATCCGTATCGGATGCCCGTCAAGCGTTATCGTTAGACGATATGGTGCAGTTGGTTCACAGCTTACACCCCATCGCCGCCGCCGTCGGGCGAAAAATTCCAGCCAGTTTAACGGCTGTGTCAGCTTGAGGTTTAATTTTCGCGATCGCGCCAACCCAACAGAAGGCTATTTTTCCGCATTGAGTTTTCGGCTGATGCGATCGCCTCATCCCGGACTTGGAAACAGTTCCGGGATATTGTCGTTTGTCAGGTCGATTCCCTTGTCGCTGGTGGTCGAGCAAAATGAGTCATCTTGCCTAATAATGCGAGGTTTCAGGAACACTAACTGGCTTTTCGCGCCAAGAGTATAACCGTTCCGATAACGAGAAAACCAATTCCCCACCAAAGGGAGTTACCTGGGAAACTCTTGAGTAAGAGGGTTACGATTCCCGAAGTAAGAAGCGACCACCCTATTGTTGTTCGATATTGCATGAATAACAGCTAAAGCCTCAAAGATGTTTAATGAACAGGGATTTCCCCTGAGATACTGCTTAGGATAGTCAAGGAATCAGATGACAACTTCCATCAAGAGAGATAGGGGGTGCAATCGGGGTAAAAAACCCATCCCCTGATACTCCGGTAAACTATTTATTTGATTGGCATATCCCCTAAAATTGCTGATCCAGACAAGAATTGAGTTATTCGCTTTTTCTCGGCGACTTAGCTGCAAACACAGCATTCGTCAAGTTAGCACCTCTAAAGCATGTCCCCGAAAACTCTTTAATTTCTCGAATCGCGAGGATCAAGGAGTGCATTGTCAACCAGAGAAAACTCACCGATAAACAACTCCAGATAACTCCTCCCATCAGCTTTTGCACGCTTAAATACGCGATCGCACTCGTTCCCCCCAGAAATGCAAACCCATACCCCGCGACAGTTCCCGCCACTGTGATCGCAATGGCGACGAATCGACTTCTCACGTTGAAACTCACAATCGCTGCGACTATTCCTCCCAACACCGCTGCCGCCGTAGCGATTTGGGGGTTGTTGTCAGTGGTGGTTCCGGCGTAGAAAAAACTCAGCAAAGCACCAGATGCTGTTCCCGATATCACGGTTGCAATCTGTCCGACGCTAGACTTGGTAACCGTAATCTTCCTAACTCCCGAACCTGCCCCAGCCATTCCCAAACTAATATATAAGGCTAGAATATAAGCCCAAGTTGAACCTCCCAGAATCTGACCCAAAGCCCCAAAAATTGTATGCGCGATCGCATCAACTGCTAATAATGCCACTATCAGCGCCACCCCTAGTACCAAGATGATCTGTCTGAGTGTTTGACCCACCTTGACTCGCTCAAAATTGGCTCCTTTTAATGAAGCATAGCTAAAATCACAACCTCGAATATCTGAACCGCTAAAGTCTGCACCGTTGAGGTTTTGACCTTTAAAAGAGCGGTTTCGCAAGTCTTGGTTAGTCAAGTTGAGCGGGTGCGAATGAATCATGAATCGAGAACGATGAATCACCGAAATTGGAT